>NZ_JBFRKQ010000045.1:0-89094 GCF_041469505.1 Vibrio sp. 10N.286.49.E11 | reverse complement strand
CCGGTAATCTGTGGTCTTATTACGGTTATCTTCGGTACGCTTGTATTGGTTCCAATGTCGGCGTAAGCCTTAAGTTTCTAATCTCAAAGAACGAAGAACAAACGAACACCAATACTGAATATAAAATGCGTAAACAAAAAGGCGCTGAACTTAATAAGTTCAGCGCCTTTTTTAATGTCACTTTCTCAACATCGTTAAAACTATCGAGACATGTACAAAATGTATAAACAGTCAGGCTTGAAATAGTGTTATCTCAAAGGAACAAGCCCTACTTCATTTCACCATAGCGTTCTAGATACAGAACCGTTGCAGCGGTACGGGAAGACACTTGCAGCTTTTTCAACAAGCTTTTCATATGTACCTTAACTGTCGATTCAGAAATAAACAGGTGATCGGCGATCTGCTTATTACGGTAACCTTTCGCGACTTCTTGAAGGATCTGCATTTCACGTTCAGTCAGTTGTTCGAAGATATCATTGCGGCTTCCAGCATCATTTAGGTAACGAGCAACCACACTGCTGTAAGCCTTGTCACCGCTGTTTGCTTGCTTAAGCAGTTCAATTAACTCATCGGGTTCAGTGTCTTTCAACAAGTAGCCATCAGCGCCTGCTTTTACAATCGCTTCAATGTCTGCAGGGCTATCAGAAACCGTTAGAATAACAATGTTTGCGCTAGAACCGTCAGTGCGAAGTGCTTTCAAGGTATCTAAACCAGACATGCCCTTCATATTGAGATCCAAAAGGATCAAATCAGGTTCTTCTTCATGAGCAAGAGCAACCGCTTCAGTGCCGTTACTTGCTTCTGCAATCACTTCGAATTCGTCTTCAAAGCTCAGTAATTGGCTTATACCTCTGCGCATCAATGGATGATCATCAACCAGCATTACTTTACAAATCGTCAACTTTAACTTCCTTCAAACTTTTATATTTCAATATGACTGTACAGCCTTCACCTTGCGCCGCTTCAATCGTCAAGTCGCCATTCAGTCTTACCGCACGCTCCTGCATAATGCTCATCCCGTAGTGGTTCACCTTGGAACTACTTGAGTCAAAGCCATCTCCATTATCTTTTATCACGACTAATACTTCACCGTCCTCATCGATACAGCATACATCTATTAAGTCGGCATTGGCGTGTTTTATTGCATTTATTGTTGCTTCACGAATCAATTGAAGCAAGTGAACCTGACTATGCGCATCAAGCTCGATCGATGAGAGATTATTAGTGAGGTTAATCTTCGCATCGGTTCTCTCGCTGAGCGCCTCAAGCATGGTACTTAAGGCGTCTCCAAAGTTGCCCTCTTTAATGGTCAACCTAAATGTGGTGAGTAGCTCTCTTAACTGGGTATAAGCGTCGGCTAAGCCGTTTCCGATCTCAGACGCGATTTGTTCAGATTGCTCTCGGTGCTGTTGCTCTGGCAGTTTGCCAATCACACGCTTTAATAGTGTAACTTGAATTTTCAAGTACGACAGTGATTGAGCCAATGAATCGTGGAGTTCACGTGCAATCGTGGCACGCTCTTCCATGATAATAAGCTGTTCAGCTTTCTTTTGAGCACGATTGTAGTAGATCGCTCTCGATAGCAGTTGAATGAAGCTTTCGATCAGAGCTTTAGTTGAGTGCCCGTGGTGATATGAACAGTATAAATAGCCGAGAATAAGTTCGTTATCGTCGAGTTTCATCTCAAACTTTTCGTAGTCTAAATTCGAATCGTAACCTTCATCCATAATCAATGAACGGCCTGAGTTATCGACAATCTCGAGCCTCAGTGATCCAATCCCTTCCAAGCTCACGAGATGCTGCAAGATAGCTCGGAAGTTTTCAGGAGCAATACGCGTCACCGTGAGCTCTTGTGACGAGTTATAAAGTGCCTGCAGCGACTGGTTCGCATTTTGCAGCTCAATCGTCTTTGCATCCACCACATCTTCAAGGTTTCGATAAAGCACGCCTAAATCTTTGGCCATCGAGTTGAAGGTTTTGGTCAAAATGCCCATTTCGTTGTTACTGGTCACCTTGAGTTCTACCTCGAAGTCGCTGTTTTTGATTCTTTGGCTCGCACCGACAAGAGCATGTAGCGGTTTAACAACCTGTTTACGTACAAAGTGAACAACAAAAAGAGATATGACCAGAATCCCACCAAGGCCGATACCACCAGCCCACGCTAACTTTATTAACTTGTCTTCAGAGAACTCTTGCAGCTTATAAACGAAGCCATCGATTTCAGCCACGAAGTTTTCAACCAACACGAGATAGTGATCGCGCTCTTCGCTATTCAAGACCTGTTTTAGCTCATGCCAACGGCCGATAATTAAATAGTAATCTTCTGTGATGTCTGTCGGAACATTCCAACTGACCAAATTAGCCATGGATGGCGAGTAAAGAGAACTTTCGAATTCACGAATATGAGATTCATAATCGACAGATTCTATTTGAATATCATGGGCTAAACGGTAGCTTTGCATTCGCATTGAACCGGCCACGTTAACCGCTTCCGCATCATTCAAACTTGAAGCCAAAGTAAAGATGGCAAAGCCAGTCGTAGCAACCGACAACAGCAGTATAGAGAGCAAAGATTTTGCTATCGTACTTGTTACAGATGAAACCGGTTTTATAAGCAAAAGTGCCTTCCTATTGATAAATGACTTGCCAGCGATATCGTATTGTCACACATCAAAAATCATAGCTCCATTCAATATGTGATCACTCGCTCCGTAATTTATTGATCTAAGACAATATATGCCCCCAATTAGCCCTTAGGGGGTATTTATACAATTGTTTCTAAAACTACACTACTTGTGAGGACTCATTACAAGATATTAATAGAATAATGACCTACAATTACAACATCTTAGTAACATCTATAGGTATCTAGTGGTAGATCTATCAAAACGCCGTCTTTTTTCTAGACGAAAAGTTGACTCAAGCCAGATTCGTTTGCCTTGGATTGACAGCCTAGAAAGCTTTACAGATGACTGTACTCGCTGCGGTAAATGCATCGAGAGTTGTGAGACTAAGATAATCATTGTAGGCGATGGTGGTTTTCCCACTGTAGATTTCTCTATTGATGAGTGTACGTTCTGCTATCAATGTGCAGATGTTTGTCCCGAACCCATTTTTAAGCCAAAGCAAGGAGAGCCTTGGCAAGCAAAAGCACAAATCTCTGATAAGTGTTTAGCGCAACAAAATGTTGAATGCCGAAGCTGTGGTGACATGTGTGAACCTATGGCCATTCAATTTCAACTTAGAGCAGGCAGTGTTGCTCTACCAAAAATCAAGTTAGATGAGTGTAGCGGTTGTGGCGCCTGCGTAGCAATTTGCCCTACTTCGGCTATTCTTGTGAGTAATGCATAAAACAAAAATAACGAGAGCAATTTATGGCACTAAATGAAGTGCATATATCAAGTTTAGTCGTGCATGTGAGCCCTGAGCATCTAAATGAGATCAAAGCGGAGATCGAGCAATTCGATAACGCTGAAATCTACGGAGATAGCCCTGAAGGCAAAATCATCGTGGTCCTAGAAACTGAAAACCAAGGTTTTGTAACGGACACCATCGAAGCAATAAACAACATTAAGAACGTTTTGGGGACAGCTTTGGTTTATCACCAAATCGAAACTGGACTCGACGAAACGGATTTAGAAACTGGAAGCAACAATTCTCAACTTGAGGGTGAAGTATGAAAATGACAAGACGTGCGTTTGTGAAAGCAAACGCAGCTGCATCAGCGGCAGCCGTTGCAGGTGTAACTCTACCGGCAACAGCAACCAACCTGATTGCTAGCTCTGATCAAACAAAAATCACGTGGGATAAAGCGCCTTGTCGTTTTTGTGGTACGGGCTGTTCAGTACTAGTAGGTACTCAAAACGGTAAAGTGGTTGCGACTCAAGGCGATCCAGAAGCTCCTGTAAACAAAGGCCTTAACTGTATCAAAGGCTACTTCCTTTCAAAAATCATGTACGGCAAAGACCGTCTAGAACAACCTCTTCTTCGTATGAAAGATGGTGAGTTCCATAAAGATGGTGATTTCGCACCCGTATCTTGGGACAAAGCGTTCGACGTGATGGCTGAGAAATGGAAAGCTTCACTGAAGAAGAACGGTCCAACAGGTGTTGGTATGTTCGGTTCAGGCCAATGGACAGTAATGGAAGGCTACGCAGCCGTTAAGATGATGAAAGCGGGTTTCCGTTCAAACAACATAGATCCAAACGCTCGTCACTGTATGGCTTCTGCTGTAGTAGGCTTCATGCGCACTTTCGGTATTGATGAGCCAATGGGTTGTTACGATGACTTTGAACACGCAGACGCATTCGTACTGTGGGGTTCAAACATGGCAGAAATGCACCCAGTACTATGGACTCGTATTACAGACCGTCGTCTAAGCCACCCACACGTTAAAGTAAACGTACTGTCTACTTACTACCACCGTTCTTTCGAGCTTGCAGACACGGGTTACATCTTCAACCCTCAGTCTGACCTTGCGATCGCAAACTTCATCGCAAACTACATCATCCAAAACGATGCGGTTAACTGGGACTTCGTGAACAAGCACACGAACTTCAAGCAAGCAAAGACAGACATCGGTTACGGTCTGCGTGACGATGATCCACTACAGAAAGCAGCCGCAAACCCTAACTCAGGCGAAATGACTGCTATCTCTTTCGAAGACTACAAAGCGTCTGTTGCTGAATACACAGTTGAGAAAGCGTCTGAAATGTCAGGTGTATCTCAAGAAGACCTTATCAAGCTGGCTAAGCAATATGCCGATCCAAACATCAAAGTAATGTCACTTTGGACTATGGGTATGAACCAACATACTCGTGGCGTATGGATGAACAGCCTTGTGTACAACATCCACCTTCTTACAGGTAAGATTTCTACTCCAGGTAACAGCCCATTCTCACTAACTGGCCAACCGTCAGCGTGTGGTACAGCGCGTGAAGTTGGTACATTCGCTCACCGTTTACCTGCCGATATGGTGGTTGCTAACCCTAAACACCGTAAAATTGCAGAAGATATCTGGAAACTTCCAGAAGGCACCATTCCACCGGTACCCGGCGCTCACGCTGTTCTTCAAGACCGTATGTTGAAAGACGGTAAAATCAACGCTTACTGGGTAATGTGTAACAACAACATGCAAGCGGGTCCAAACATCAACACTGAACGTCTGCCAGGTTACCGTAACCCAGATAACTTCATTGTATGTTCTGACCCGTACCCAACGGCAACAGCTCAAGCGGCTGACCTCATCCTTCCAACAGCAATGTGGATTGAGAAAGAAGGCGCTTACGGTAACGCAGAGCGTCGTACACAAGCATGGTACCAACAAGTGAAAACTGTAGGTGAAGCTAAGTCTGACCTATGGCAAATCATGGAATTCTCTAAGCGCTTCACTATTGAAGAAGTTTGGGGTGAAGAACTGGTTGCGAAAATGCCTGAGTACCGTGGCAAAACCATGTACGACGTGCTTTACAAAAACGGCAACGTTGATGCATTCCCACTGTCTGAAGCTCAAGAGCTTAACGACGATGCACAAGCTCAAGGTTTCTACGTTCAAAAAGGTCTATTCGAAGAATACGCAGCCTTTGGTCGCGGCCACGGTCACGATTTAGCACCATACGATCGCTACCACCAAGTTCGTGGTCTACGTTGGCCTGTTGTTGACGGTAAAGAGACACTATGGCGCTTTAAAGAAGGTTCAGATCCATATGCTAAGAAAGGTTCTGATTGGGACTTCTACGGCAAACCAGATGGTAAAGCACTGATCATCAATGCACCATACGAAGCGCCACCTGAAGTACCAAACGATGAATACGATATGTGGCTATGTACAGGTCGTGTTCTTGAGCACTGGCACACAGGTACTATGACTCGTCGTGTACCAGAACTTTACAAAGCAGTACCGGATGCACTTTGTTACATCCACCCTGCTGATGCTAAAGCTCGTGGTCTTCGCCGTGGTGATGAAGTTCTTATCGAAAACAAACGTGGTGAAGTACGCGTTCGTGTTGAAACTCGTGGTCGTAACCGTCCACCACAAGGCTTGGTATTCGTACCATTCTTTGATGCAAGAATTCTGATCAACAAGTTGATCTTGGATGCAACGGATCCTCTGTCTAAACAGACGGATTACAAGAAGTGTCCAGTTAAGATCACTAAGGTCGCTTAAGGACAATATGTTCTTACCACTTAGCTCGTAGATCTGACGTTTTTAATATTGCGACTGCTTTTTTCGTTACTTTTTGAAAGAAGTAGTCCACTCAAAGAATTAGCCTTTAGGCGGAGAAATTAACCATGAAAAAACTGATTACTGCCCTACTATCAGCTGGTCTTTTGCTAGCTGGTGCAGTTCAAGCTGAAGCTGAACTGGATAACCCAGGCGGCATTGGTGGCGTAGAATCTCTACGTGGTGCAAGTGAACTTGAAGCAACTCGCGCAGCAGATGACTTCAAAAAGTTCCCTCGTGACCAAGTACTTGAGAGTGACTACGTATACCAACCACCTCTAGTGCCTCATACTATTCGTAGCTATGAAGTTTCTCTTAACGCTAACAAGTGTCTTTCTTGCCACAGCTGGAAAAACGCAAAAGAAATGGGTGCTACTAAAGTGAGTGTAACTCACTACATGAACCGTGAAGATGCGGTACTTGCAGACGTATCACCTCGTCGTTACTTCTGTCTACAGTGTCACGTACCTCAAGCTAATGCTAAGCCACTAGTTGAGAACGAGTTCAAACCTGTAGATTCACTGCGTTAATCGTAGCCGGACTGTAAGAGAGGCTATATATGATAAAATTACTTAAAGCGTTTTGGAAAAGACTTGCGACACCAAGCAAAGCAGCCGTAGGCGTTGTTTTGTTCTTGGGTTTCTCGGGTGGTCTTTTGTTCTGGGGTGCATTCAACACGGGTATGGAGGCAACCAACACGGAAGAATTCTGTTCTGGCTGTCACGCACCTATCGTTGCTGAAATCCAAGAGACAATTCACTACTCTAACCGTTCTGGTGTTCGTGCTATCTGTTCAGACTGTCACGTTCCTCATGAATGGACAGATAAAATTGTTCGTAAGGTTCAAGCATCTAAAGAGCTATACGCACACTTTATTGCGAAAACCATCAATACTGAAGAAAAGTTCAAAGCACGTCGTGCTCACCTAGCGGAACGCGAATGGGCTCGATTGAAGAAGAACGATTCACTTGAGTGTCGTAACTGTCACCAGTTCGATTACATGGACTTCTCAGAGCAGAGCCCCCGTAGTGCGAAACAACACTCGACTGCGCTAGCTTCTGGTGAAAAAACGTGTGTAGACTGTCACAAAGGTATTGCACACAAACTACCAGACATGCACGGCGTTGAAGGCTGGCAATAAGGAGCGATTGAATGAGTACTTTAGAAAGCGTAATTTGGCACATCCTAGGTTACAGCGCTATGCCAGTTATCATTCTTGGTGGCTTTGCAGGTGTTGCAGCCGTATCTCTTTGGATTTTATCTATGGGTAAAGACAAAGAAATCGATTAACAATCGAGATTCCATCAACTTCTACCAGATAATTCTGATATGAGTTGATACGAAAAAGCCACTGATTTCAGTGGCTTTTTTTATTGTCTGGTGCTTCGTATTTCGACTGTTAAGGTATTCCTACTGTTAAGTAAGAGGCAAAACGTTAAGCTTGGTTTTCCGAAGCTTCTGGATCGACGTTCTCTTTATCGACATCTTCCTTATCAAGAATCGGCAGCACCTGCTTTACGGAATCCCGACAACAATACTCTCATACCATAAAAACTGTAGATCCATTGTTTAAACGGAATAGCCAGATACTGCTTATATCGGATTAAATATAATGAGGTGCCAATAAAGAAGCCCACTCTGCGATAAAGTAAGATTTCAAAAATTTTACTTATGAACGGTAACCCTAAAGAATATTAATACGTCCAACACTTAAAATGGGGCGATTTTTACTTCGTAAATATTTCGTTTGTATTTACATCTAAATAAATTTTATTTTCAAGAGACAGTCCGCCGCAATAAATAAAATAGACATCTCGATTGCTGTACTTAACAGATTTCACCCATCCGCCTAATTCTTCAAAATCACTTGGGGCGCACTCCCCCTCAGAGATCAGTTTAGCCACCGAATTACGGAATTTTTCTTGATGGATCTTGAGGTCATCAGACTTAACCAAATAGGAATCCAATATCTCTTTGCTTTCTTTTCCCGAAATAATGACTTCATCATTCGATAAGCCTGACATAGAGACCCATTCCGCCGTCTGTGGGCCGCCTTCTTTAAGGACTATATAGTCTGAGATACGTGCCCATTCGCCTTGTTTCTCGAGTACCACCACCTTTTCCCCTTTATAGAGGTAATCTGTTATCAAGCCATCAATTTCAGGTTGCTCGACCACTTCAAGCTTTCTCTCCAAAACGTAAAATTCCGTCTGCTCGGGTTCAGGCTGAAGATCCATGATGGGTACAAGCTCAGATTCAGATTGCTCGGTAGCTTCTAACGCCGGCTCTACCGTTTTCTCTTGTGGGATTGGGTCTTTATTCATGACCAAGAAGTAGTATGCCGCTCCTCCCCCTCCGCCCAATATCAACAACACAAGTAAAGCGATCAGCGCTTTTTTCATCAAATCCACCAGCTCTTCCGTTATAGGTATGTCTCAAGTGTACATCAACTCATGCTGCTGCTCATCTATACTCTCAATAGAGCGCACGGTAAGTAGAGGAAAGTCATGAGTTTTTGGGGGAAAGTTATCATTGTAAGCGTAACTTTGAGTGCCAATGTCGCTCTAGCGAATCATTGTGACCGTGAAAACTGGCAAACACTGTTGGATCGTCAGCTCTCTTTTGAAGGTCGCTATAGTCAGTACACCAAAGAGTTCAACCAAGTTCTTTCAACCTATGAGTCACAGACATTGTTATCTAAACACTTTAATGAAAAGCAGATCATTGAGCTTTGGGCAAAGTACGAAGAAAGGTTTAATGTGCAGCTCAATAGTCATATGAATACCGCGTATGACGTCTCCGAGGTTTTGCTACAACAGGCGTATGTTGTGTCTAGTGAACTTGAAGGCGCTGACTCTCTAGCGTATTCATGGCAAGCCGTCGCCAAACACTGCACCAAAGCAAGACTCCCGCGCCAGGCAGAAAGCGCAAAGGTGCACGTACAAAGCTCACAATCACTCTCCCGAGATCTCCATACACTCAGTGAAAAATTCCGTCAGCTGTCTTCAAAATACCGCAGAGAAGCGACGATGATTGATGAAGCGCGCCACATAAACCAACCAGCAAACGATGCATCAAACTGAAATCACCATTAGATTCTCTCACTCGTTCGACTGGACTTTTCCGATAAATATGCTCAATCCCATTCATAATATTCTAAGAACTCGTTAATCAAAGCTTTATCAATAGGTTGTAAAAGTAATGTGCTATCTATCAACAATGAAGTTCAATTTCCGACCAATGCAAGCGAGTATGTGAGATATTCATCACAAAATAGATTTACAAACCCCAGAAAATTGTTATCATGAATCTTCATATAACTTAATAACAAGAAACATTTGGGCTAGGTAATATGCAAAAGACTATGGCTTTCAACTGCTTGAGTAACACGGAATGGACTGCAGAGATAAGAGGTAAACTTTTATCTGTAGCTAAACACATGGAAGAGTTCGGTTCAGTAAGTGAGCTAGAGCTATGTAAGATATTTGGAGAGACAATTTGGAATGACGGCGTGGATTATCATTCACATGCTTTTTCATTCAGAATTAATGCACAAACTGGGGATTGTTCAATCTCTAACTTTAAGTATCACTAAGTTTTGCACCTATCATATACGGAGTACCTTTCACGAGGTGCTCCGTTTTTTATTGCCTGAAGCCTGACACTTAATGGATGATTTTTGATATTGACCGCGCTTCTACTTCAGGAGTAAACCATTTCGTTTTCAGCTCATTCTGCCTTCGTGTTACTGCTCAGAGTTTGGCTTAATCGGTATAAATTGGCAGTGGTGCATTGCCTTTTACTTGTCTTATCGCAAGGTGGGTATGAATATCTTTCACGTTAGAGAGCCTTTGAAGTTTTCTTGTAAATGCCTCGTAGGCCATCAAGTTCGGGCTAACCACTTCTAGCAAATAGTCATAAGCCCCAGATACAACGTGGCAACTGATCACCTCTTCCATCTCTACAACAGCCGCCTCAAACTTATCTATCGACACTTCTTGGTGGTTGTTTAGGCTCACCTCAACAAACACACTCATTGCGATGCCGACTTGTTCTCGTGACAAGCTCACACGATAACCGTCAATAATGCCCTTTTCTTCTAGCCTTTTGACTCGTCTTGCACAAGGCGAAGGTGATAAACCCACTTCATCAGCAAGTTCAGCCGTGGTTAACCTGCCATCTTTTTGTAGCAGTTCGAGAAGATGCCTATCAATTCTATCCATAGTAAATGCCAAACATTAGTTAAATTCGTTAATCATTTGGTGAATATTAGCAGAAATCATCAACGACAGTTCAAGTTTAGCCAAAACTTGCCAACCTGTGGCACACCAACTGTTCCATAATGAGTCATCACCCACTCTCCTTCTATATTATGAATCTTGGCTACTTATCTATTACTGTCACCCTACTCATTTGGGCGAGCTTTTTTCTTTCTCTTAAAGGCGGCGCAAATTCAGATTTAACACCTGCCGATATCGCTCTCACAAGATTTCTCATACCGGCTTTGGTGTTATTGCCTTTGATGTGGAAAGCACGCAGCGCAATTGCCGTCGTCCCTAAACGGTATCTAACGGGTATGTTCGTAGGTAGCGGATTACCTTATCTGCTTGTTGCCGGAACGGCCATGCAGTTTGTTCCGGTATCTCATGGCAGTGCTCTTGTTCCGGGCACGCTTCCTCTGTTCGTTACAGGAATTGCGGTACTCTTTTTTAAGCAGCCACTCAGCCGACATCGTGTTGTTGGTTTAGGTTTGGTTTTGCTCGGCATACTGTTGTTTTTAGGGAGTAGCTTAAGCAGCTTCAACTTTGAATACACCAAAGGCCATTTGTTGTTTTTATGCGGAAGCTTAATGTGGGCGACGTTTACCATCTCAGCCCGTGTCGCTAATCTTAATGCGTTAGTCAGTGCCGGTTTTATTTCTCTCTGTTCTACTTTGCTTTTACTCGTCCTAATCCTGACTGGAACCCTCCCAAGCCACCTAATGGACACACCAATCGCTAATTGGCCCTTCACGGAGCTTGCCGTTCATTCAACAGTGCAAGGCGTTGGGGCGGGTTTAATCGCTGCGTTCACTTACCTTTATGCGGTTAATACCTTAGGGGCTGAACGCTCTGCCGCTTTTGGCAGTGCAACACCCGCAGTGGCGACCTTGTTGGCGATCCCACTATTCAACGAGATTCCTGATGCGATGACTTGGCTCGCCCTTGGTTCTATTTGCATCGGCAGTTTGGTCGCGAGCAACATATTCATGAGAAACGACCAGTCGATGCAGTACCAACCGCCAAGCCATAGCAAGGCCTGATACTGCGTTCAAACCTAAATACAGTTCCCCTAAGCATCGATTTTAGGGCTTGTAGTACACAGATAAGCCTGCCAACGCAGGCTTATCTAAAATCTGCTTTTTCTAAACTCGCTTCTCCATTAAACTGTCCGACCTTTTTGCAGATCCAAGAGAACACCATGCAACGCGACTACACCTTAAATTGCTTAATCACCATGCCTCGCCATGAACTAGAAGAATTTAGTTTAAGAATGATTCATCGCCTTGTACCTGAAGATGCAATGACGGAATTGTTTACGTTCGAGCAAGAAGAAGTCACCAGCGAAGAACGCATGCAATCAGCGAAATTTGACGCAATGCTTCGAATGACAGCTATCGCGCTTGGTGAAGTAAACCTAGCCTTCTCAGAGTCGGATAACTCGCAACAGAACATCGAGCGAATGACTCGCCTACTGCTTTGGCACTTCTACTCAATTTCTTTCAACCTTGAAGAAGCAATCGCAATCGAAGTGCACTGTGAGAAAGTAGAAAAGATCTTAAAGAACGCACCTAAAGATGCGTTTGGCTGGGTTAAAGAATTAACTGAGCTACTTCACTTCTACGCGAAAGTGAACGAAGGCAACGAAGACAGTAAAGACGCTTAACGTTAGTTCTACGTAAGTATACATCGAGCTAAACGAAGGCAGACAGAGCTATACCGAAGGCAAGTAAAAGCTTTGCTGAAAGGAGTTCTCTGCCTTTGTTGTTTCTAGCACGCTGTGATGTAACATCAGTATCGACTGCGCGATCTTGGTTCCTATTCCCAAAGAACCATTCGGCGCTTCCAGTTCAACCTCATTATGAATCACCACCTTCACCCGTTTGGAATCCGCTTCAAAACCAACATCTAACGACACCACAGTGCCACTTGGGCTATGCCTCAATGCATTATCTAACAGATTCAAAATCAACCTCTCAAGCAGATCACTGTCACCCACAGCCTTGATTCCAATAGGCATATTAATGTTCAACTCAACATTTTTATGGCGATATTTGCTTTGTATCGTTTCTAAGCATTCGCTCATCAGCCCATTGAAATCGATTGAAGCGTATTGATATGTGGGTACCGGGTTATCTTTCTTGGCGCTATCTAACAGCGAATGGAGCTGTTCAGATAACTTGTTGCCATTGCGATATGCCACATCTATGAGTGGATCCGAATGTGGGTTTTGAATCCTCCACGTTTCTAGATACCCCAATACACTCGACAATGGCGTTTTCAAATCATGACTGAGCTGTAATAAGCTTTGTCTTCGATGTGACGACTGATATTCAAGTTGCAAAAATTGCTGTTGAATGTGCTTCGCCATCAACTGATACGAGCGTGCAATCGGCACCAATTCTGGTACTTGATGAATGAAGTTCGGGTCCAATCGAAAATCTTGCTCTGCTTGTTGTTGCAGCTTGTTGGTTACTGCTTCTATTGGGTTTAACAGGCTACGTTTAACCAATAGATAAGCCCCAACTGCAAAACCCAAGATAGAGATCAGCATGAGCCCCGCGAGCGCAATGTATGGCGTGTCGACCTGCGAATTGGCAATCACGGTGTGACGATTACTGCCAATCAAAACGTACAGATACCCGACGGTCGAACCTAGCTCTTCAATCGCTGCTACGGAAAACACCTTACGAGCCCCGGGATTGATCGGATCTTCCCCCAGAATGGGATAAGGCTCGTCGTTTAAAAACTGTTGAATGGGTGCTAAGTCTATCTGGTTGGCTAGCACAGTGCCTTCTGGCGCAGCATGAGTCGTAATCTTGCCCTGACTGTCGAGGAAATACATATCAAAATCTGGCCCTATCAACATCAAGGTGTGGAAAATGGATTTGAGCGCTTTAGGGTTGTAGTCGGTACCAATCATCAGAGGATTATCATCGCGCATATGAACCGCGAGCTCTTTGTGTAAGCTCTGCTTAGTTCTTTGTTCTATGGTCTCTTTTTGCCAATTATAGGTATAAGCAATCACCACACTCACGAGCAGAAACCACAAACTGGTGAACAACACTAAACACGATTTGAAACTCATGTTCTCTCCTCGATGGCTCTTAGGTCTTACTGGCCTTTTAGTAAACTTCGGACGCGACACATAGGCCTAAGCTTTCGACTCAAACTTATAACCAACACCCCAAACGGTTTTAATGAAATCATCATCACTATTCGGCATCGCAAGCTTGGTTCTTAGACGGTTGACTGTGCTACACACGGTATGGTGATAGCCAGAGTGATGAGTATTCCAAACATGATCGAGCAGCTCGTCTTTGCTATACACACGCCCCGGGCGGGTTGCTAAGAAATGAAGTAAGGTAAACTCGGTAGCTGTCAGCGGTACGTCTTGGTTATTGAGTGACACCTGATGGCGTTCAGGTTGAATAGTGAGCACACCAAAATTCATAATCGATTCTGCTGTCACAACCTCTTGAGTCGCTGATTCGACATGGCTTAAACGGCGAAGCACGTTCCTCACTCTTGCTTGAAACTCGAGAACGCTGAAAGGTTTCGTTATGTAGTCATCAACACCGGCTTCTAAGCCTGACACCTTATCTAACTCAGCGTCTCTTGCGGTTAGCATGAGTACTGGCGTCCAATCCTCTTGCTGACGCAACATTCGACAGAAATCGAGTCCGTCACCGTCTGGTAAGCCACGATCCAGTACGATCAAATCGAAATGACCCTCTTTATAGAGCGCCTGAGCCTTTTCAATCACATTAGCTCTGATTACGTTATGCCCTTGGAACTTAAGATGCATCTGCACCAGTTCAGCCAAGTCATCATCGTCTTCAACCAACAATATGTTTGCCATCAAATTTACCGCAGCACTATTCATGATCCCTGCTCTATTCTGAGTCTGCCCACCTTTCAATTGACCGGAACAGAGCAGGAATTCTTTCATCGTACTTTGACCCTGTTACTCAGTTCGTGTAATGGTGATTCTTGCTCCGGGGTTAAGGAAACGATGATTGGCACTTAAAGTAGAAGTCGTAAGGCCGTCATCTTGGCTAATTACGCCAGAGTGGAAACTCACTACATCGGTGTCGTCTCGTGTGGTATTAAAACCTTCACCACCGCCTGCTGGTCCCGGAATGGTTGCAGCAAGCTCATCGTTCAGCTCAGTTCCCGAATCCCAAACATTCATGTTCATGGTAAAGGTATCACCCACCGCTAATGACTTGAGTGATAATCCGGATTCGCCGACAAACGCATCATTGGTGTTCACCAACATCGAAGCAACTGAGATATACCCTTCTTGATTTGGGTCGACACCGTGTCTTGCTCACCTGAAAGAATCAGTCCATTGCCTGAGATGCCTTGATAAACATTGGCGTCACTGTCACTGAGCGCAAGCAATTGTGCATTACTACCCCCTTCCGCCAAGTATTCCAGATCGACAGAGGCACTTTGCCCGACTTCAAACAGGTCAAAATTCGTATTGTGAGTCAATACCGCGAGGGGCGACATAGGTTGATTGGGCGTTAGGTTAGCAACACTGACATCGTAACGATAATAATCATCGTCATCGTCTGGACAACCTGCTAACACAGCTACTGATGCAGCAATAAATAGAATTCTAGCTTTCATACATCCCCCTTACTTCACAACAATGGTGATAGTTGCAACAGGGTTTAGCCAACGATGACTACTGCTATCGAGGTCACTGATGCCGCCAGCTGCGTTACTATCACCGATGTTACCCGGATGAATATGAACCTTAGCGTTTGATACTGCCGTTTCTACACCTGTGCCACCAGCGCCAAAGGTAATGAATGGAGGGTTCGGCATACTGCCCGCCAGCTCATCATTGGCTTCTGTGCCTGCGTCATAACCATTTAGAGTCGCTTTGTAGGTGCCCGCTTGAGTTGGGATCTTCCAGCTATCTAGACCAACAAAGCCGTCGTTTGTCGGCAGCAACATTGCACCCAATGATAGGTACTCTAAATCACCAGTACTGATATCAAACGTAGTTGCGACGCCTGGATTGAGGATGCCGGCCGCTGGGTTCTCAACCACCACGCCTCCCGCGTTGGCAATGACACCAGATAAACCTGAAATATCGCCACCTTCGGCCATGGACTCTAGTTCCGAAGAAGCCGTTTCACCCGTTCTAAACATGAACAAGCTTGAGTCATGAGCCGCCGCTAAGATAGGCGTAAAGTAGATCCCTTTCGTTGCATTAGTGACAGTGACTTCAAGCTCAGCAGCCTGAACTTGAGCCGCTCCGAAGGCCAACATAGCCGAGCTGATCACTAAGCTGATTTGAGTACGTTTATTCATTTTGATTCCATCCTTTATCGAGTCCTATCGTTGCCAACAAAACGAATAACAGCGATATACCGTTACCTTTGCCAGAACGAACTGTGGTGTTGTTGACTCTAAGAATAACGATCAAATCTATCAGCAACTTCATTGAATTCTCATAAAACTCTCACAAGTTTATCCAAACTTATTACTGCAAATAAAAATAGCGATAAAGTACTAATATTTAATCGAAAAATATCAATTTATCATTTACGTCAGAAGGGATAGAAAAGAAGATAAAGAATAGAAATGGAACGAATAAAACGCAAAAAGGCCGAATCGATTTAACGATTCGGCCTTTATTCTAGCGTACTGTTGTTACTCTTTCCTAAGCCGTATTTGGCCTTTCAATCGAGCTAACAACACAACATCAAATTAGAACGCGTAGTTTGCGTCAATCAGTTCGCTAACTTCCACTTTGCTTACTTCAGCACGAGCTTCAAGCCATTGAGCAACTTGCAGTTGTTCTGCTTCTGTTACTGAACGGTAGCGCTCAATTGAGCATAAGAAACCTTCAAACAGCTCAAGGCCGCCGCCACCAAAGCACAGACCGATGCTGTCGATGAAATCAATGAACTCATCAATGAACACATCGTATTGATCAAAATCAGTAATCGATGTCTTGCAGCTTACTTCAAAACCCAGAATCGCGAATTCACCTAGGTATAGCTTTTTGCGTAGGCGACGATTTTTGTTTTCGATTTTATCTAATTTCATAACTGCCTCTCTTTTCGTTTGATAAAGCATTTATACACAGTTCCACATCAATCCCCAAGAGTTTTGTATTACACAAGGGTGTTAATAGCAAAAATCGTGCTACAGAAACAAAACCTTAATCAAATCTATAAAAATCTGTCACTTAACTGCTTCACGATTAGTCACACATTGACCCAGCTTATTAACCAATTAGTTAGTAGGTGGGTAAGTCATGAATAACGAATAATAAAATCAGCCAATAGGAAGCAGTAAAGATGAGCAAGGAAACATTTGATAGCACTCGTTTTAATAAGAGCAAAAACAAACCCTTCGAAGAAGTTTTAGATGCGAACCTTTCAAGACGAAATGTTCTCAAAGGCGGTTTAGGCATCAGTGCAATGACGGCGTTTGGTGCTTTTGGTTTAGCAGGCCACAGCACAGCGCACGCGGCGACAGCATCATCTAGCGCACCGCAAAAAAGCACTGCTACACTTGCATTCGAATCGGTTAAAGGCTCACTGACAGACAGTGTCGTTGTGCCAAAAGGCTATACAGCACAAGTATTGGTTCCTTGGGGTACTCCACTTAACAAGCAAGGCAATGCTTGGTTAAAAGATGGAACCAACAACGCACAAGATCAAGCAAACTCACTGGGCATGCACCACGACGGCATGCACTTCTTCCCGCTTAATGGCAACAGCAACGACGGTTTGTTGGTGATTAATCACGAATACATCGACCAAAAAGCACTGCACGCTAATGGTCCTACATACGATGAAGGCAACCGCCCTAGCCTTGATGAAGTACGTAAAGAGATCAACGCACACGGCGTGAGTGTGGTTCGTGTAAAACTTGAAGGCAACCAATGGGTGATGGTCGATAACGATCCTCTGAACCGCCGCTACACAGGCGCGACCGTAATGGATCTGTCTGGTCCTGTTGCACACAGTGAATTTACCAAAACCAAGTTCTCACAAGACGGCAGCCAAGCTCGTGGCACGTTGAACAACTGTGGTAATGGCTACACACCATGGGGCACTTACCTAACGTGTGAAGAAAACTGGCCGGGTTATTTCGTTAACAAAGGCGAGACAACACCAGCGCAAGAACGTATTGGTATCGCTACCGACAAAACACGTTACGGTTGGGACACGCTTTCTGGTGACAAACAAGAACGCCTAGACGAATTTGCTCGCTTTGACGTAACACCAACAGGTGAGTCAGCAATGGACGATTACCGTAACGAAGCACACGGTCACGGCTACATTGTTGAAATCGACCCATACACAGCAAACTCTCGCGCTAAGAAACGTTCTGCACTGGGTTGTTTCCGTCACGAAGGCTGTACGTTTGGTAAGTTGACCGAAGGCGAGCCAATCGTATTCTACTCTGGTCACGATTCTCGCTTTGAATACCTTTACAAATTCGTTTCTGAAGCAAATTGGGACCCGCGTGACGCAGAGCCTAGCAATCGCCTAAGTGCAGGTGATAAGTACATGGACAAAGGCACACTGTATGTGGCTAAGTTCAACGATGATGGTTCAGGTACTTGGCTACCACTAACGTTGGGCAGCAAGACTACAAACGGCGGTAAGCTAGGTGATTCATTTGACTCTCAAGCAGCGCTTATCATCAATACAGCAGGCGCTGCCGACCTTGTTGGTGCAACGCCAATGGATCGCCCTGAATGGTGCTCTGTTGACCCAATGACAGGTACGGCTTACCTAACGCTGACTAATAACAACAAGCGTAAAGAGGCGAACTCTGCGAACCCTCGCGTAGACAACAAGTTCGGTCATGTTATCCGTTGGGATGAAGGCAAAACGGCAGGCGAGTTCGATTGGGATATCTTCGTATTTGGTTCACCAGCAGTGGAAGACAAGTCTATTAACCGCTCTGGTCTAACAGACATGAACCAATTCGCGAGCCCTGACGGCTTAGCGTTTGATGCTCGTGGCATCTTGTGGATTCAGACAGATAACGGCGCAGACGAAGTCACTGGCTACACCAATGACCAAATGCTGGCAGTGGTTCCATCTCAGTTAACGGATGACAACGGCAACAGTGCGGTGATTGATGCAAACAACCAAGCACAGCTTAAACGCTTCTTTGTGGGTCCAAACGGTTGTGAAGTGACTGGCTTTACCATCAGCCCAGATTTCAAATCACTGTTTGTGAACATTCAACACCCTGCAAACTGGCCATCGTCTGAAGATGCAACAGCACAAACTCAAGGCAATGTCCGCCCAAGAGCATCTACGGTTGTGATTCGTCGTGAAGACGGCGGTGAAATCGCGGTTTAAATATACAACGCAGGCTAAGATCAGAAACATTTCTGTTATCTAGTCTCTGTTCGCTAGCTAAGTAAAATCAAAAAGAGCGATAAGGCCAAATGCCCTATCGCTCTTTTTATATTCTATGCATTCTTCGGTTTAAGTAAGAATCCGAATTTTCAAAACTCACCGTAATCCTAAGTCGTCATCATCCCACGTACGCGTCACCCTCGAGAAGGAGGAACGACTGAGTCGGGGATCTCTGCTCGTTGTAGGCTAACCAGAATTAGCTCACGAACAACCAAACACCAACGCCCATCATCAACGTACCTGCAATGCGGTTCATCAACTTAACATTGTCGGCTTTGCCCAGCATATGCTTTAAGCTCTTTCCGCCTGTCGCGTATAAGGTCATGCAAACAAACTCAGAAACCAGAATGATTGACACGAGAATGAACAACTGCGGTGCTAAGTCTTTATTGCTGTTAATAAAAGGAGGCAGCAAAGAAATCATAAACGCCCAGCCTTTTGGGTTCGCAATTGCAGTGACAAAACCTTGAACCACCAAGTCCCAATCATTGCTGACTTTTGTTGTTTGGTTGTCAGTACTGATCGCCAGTTTGCCTCTCGAACGCCACATCTGAACGCCTAAATAAAACAGGTAACCCGCACCAACAAATTTAAAGCCCGTAAATAGCCATGGGTAATTCAACATGATCGAAGCGATACCCAATACCGCGGCAATAGAAACCACAGCGACACCAGCCAGTTCACCGATCATCATCCATAATGTACGCTTGTATCCAACACTCATTCCAAGTGTCAACGCCAAAGTCATACACATACCGGGCGTGATTGACACGAAGAAAAACGTGGGAATAAAAGCCCAAAGTAGTGCGCTATCCATATTATTACCTTATCGACTTGTTTTTATTTATTAGTTCTTGTTTCTTGATCGGGCTTGAAATGAAGCGAGGTTGAAACGAAGCAGTAATGACAATAAACAATATTGCGATCAATACAAACAAAAAGAGCCACATAACAGTGGCTCTTTTCAATCACCAATCGTAATTACTTACGACGGTTTTTAATTCGCTTCATCATAGTCAAACGACGTTCAGCGCTTGCTTGATCTTGCGTCTCTTCGTTCGCGTTGTTCTTACGACCTTGGCGGTTTTTGTAAGCCGATTTAGTGTTCAGCTTCTCGATGTAAGCATCACGTTTCTTCGGTTCATAACCCGGTTGTTCAACACGACGAATGCGCTGTTGAATCAGTTTTTCAACTTGAACGACAGTCAGCTCTTCTTCGCGGTTAACGAAAGAGACAGCGTGACCTTGCTTACCTGCACGACCTGTACGGCCAATACGGTGAACATAGTCTTCCGCTAGGAAAGGCATGTCGTAGTTAATTACGTGTGGTAAGTCTTCGATATCAAGACCACGAGCCGCAACGTCGGTTGCTACCATTACACGCGCTTTACCTTCTTTAAAATCGTCTAGAGCACGACGACGAGCACTTTGCGCTTTATCACCGTGACACAATACTGCTTTAATGCCGTCTAGCTTAAGCTCTTTAACTACATCGTTCGCTGTTTCTTTGTAGTTAACAAAAACAAGCACTTGGCGCCAGTTTTTACGACCAATCAGCTCAGAAAGCAGTTCTGTTTTACGCTCTTGATCCACTGGGTAAACCACGTGGCCGACAGTAGCAGCCGTTGAGTTTTCGCGCTCAACACTAATACGTTTTGGTTTACGCAGAATATCAACAGACAGTTGGTTTAACTGAGTAGAAGTCGTTGCAGAGAACATCATGATTTGCGGTGATGTTTCTACATCCAACATGATCTTACGAACGGCATTGATAAAGCCCATATCAAGGATACGGTCAGCTTCATCAAATACTAGGAATTCTAGGTTAGCAATAGACACGTTACCCGCTTCTAAGTGCTCTTCTAAACGACCAGGTGTTGCAACCAAAATATCCACACCCAGTTCTAGTTGACGAACTTGTGAAGACATCTTGTTACCACCGTAAACCGCAGAAACGCTTAGATCCGTGTATTTAACGTAGTCTTTAATGTTTTGAGCGATCTGCGCAGCAAGCTCTCGAGTTGGAGCAAGAATAAGGCCGCGAGCCGTTCCTCTAGACGCTTTTTTACCGCTGTTCAAAAGGTGTTGGATAACAGGCAATGAAAATGCCGCTGTTTTACCCGTACCGGTTTGAGCAGTAGCAAAAATATCATGGCCTTTACGAGCCATTGGAATCGCTTTTTGTTGAATTGGAGTGAGTTTTTCATAACCGCACTCAGTCAACGCTTTGACTAATTCAGGAGCAAAACCTTGAGAGGAAAATGACATTGTTACGGGTTCCTTAAGCAGACAGCCTACATTCTTATTTCAGCCGAGCACTATAAAGTAATTAGAGTGATTTATCTCACATTTATCGTGATATAACGCAAACTTTCTCATTTAATCTGGTGTTTACCCCACCTTAAACGAAGTAAACACCTAGATCCTTGGTTCAAACAGCAAAAACAGGGCTATTTGATACCACACAGCTTGAGTAGAATCTGCTCGAGCTCGCCCCATGGCATGAGCTGCGAGTCGATCACTTCCAATCGAGATTCAAAGCCATCAAGCGTAATTTCGTTCACAGACACGACTTGATTCGCCACATTGAATGCGTAGCAACCTTGGTCGGTGTTCACGACAGCTTTTACACGCTCGGCCGTTAGATCTGACAACATAGAGAATAGCGCATCGAAGTCGAACTTATGCTCTGCGCCAAACAACCAACCACAACTGAAATAGCCCTGTCCTTTATTCTCTTTACGGATGAAAGCTTCACCAGGAGGAAGTTGGAATTGAGGCTCTTGTTCAGCGTGATCGTGATGATGCGCTTCAATATGAGATGAAGCACTGCCGTATACTCTTTCAATGTCTAACACTTCCAATGGCACTTCACCATCGTGAATTAGCTTATGGAAGACTTTTGCTGGCGTTTGATCCGTCACCCAATCATTGAACACATCGATGTCTTCAGAATGAACAAGGTCAACCTTAGTACCAAAAATCACATCTGCACTATTTAGTTGATCATTAAAATTCTGATTCGAGGTGTACTTTTCATTAGACAGATTTCGTGGGTCAACCAAACCAAGCGTCGCTTTTAAATCGACATATGGTGTGTACTGATCGGAAGTCAGTGTCGCTATAACCTGTTTAGGGTGACCAAGCCCTGTCGGCTCAATCAATAAACGGTCTGGCTTTTGGCGAAGTAAGGCATTAATACCCACTGACATAGGCACGCCCGCAGTACAGCACATGCATCCACCCGGCACTTCTTTAATCAAAGCGCCTTGATCTGTCATTAATGCACCGTCAATACCGATTTCCCCGAACTCATTAACCAGAACAGCCCAGTTTTCATTCTCAGGTTTATTTTTTAGCAGGTTCAAGATGGCTGTCGTTTTACCAACACCCAAGAAACCCGTAATGATGTTCGTAGGAACTTTTTTAGTCATATCAGTTCTCCTTTTTAAGGGAGTATATACTCAATCACCAAAAAGTTGACCCCAATCGATTGTTTACACTGAGATTCGTTAATAGAGGTTGGCGCGAAAATAATCAGAAGAGATAAACAGTAGAGGCAGAATGTGGAAATGGGATGCTCCAGACGAACTAAAGGCGTACTTACTCAGTACGCCTCACCCTCGTTACTCAATCGTGAGTTCGCGAATCAGGAAGCCTTAAATATCGACCTGAACATTTAACGAGGAACTAAAACTTTGTTTCTGAATCCATCCAAATTGTGTGTAAAACCTCACTTCTCCTTGCGGTTCGTTATGTTGCTTTACGATTTAACTATGGTTCATTTTTGGGGATATTCAAGCCGCCGCCAGAGAATCGATCAAAATTGTGACGGTGATTCCACTATTGACCATAGATTCCATTTATGTAACACGCACATTCCATAAATGAAATTCAACTTTTCATCTTTGCTGCTATAGGATATGCGGAGGAAGCGTATAATTTAATGCAACCCCGCCTTAACTCATTCAGGAAACTTATCTTTATGACCAGAAGAGAGAAAATTAAGCAGTCCTTACTAGCCAAGATGCCAAGGGATGCTATTAATCAATTTCTCTCAAGAGATAAGACCCCAGCTTCGGTTCTCTTCCTTTCTTGTATTGTGGGTGTACTTGCTGGTGTAGTGGGTACCTATTTCGAAGTTGCGGTTCATTTCATCACAGAAACTCGTACCGATTGGCTGAAAGATGAAATCGGTAGCCATTTACCACTGTGGCTTGCTGCTTTCCTTATTAGTGCGGCATTCGCCTTTATTGGTTATTTTCTCGTTCACCGTTTTGCTCCAGAAGCTGCCGGTTCAGGTATCCCTGAAATCGAAGGTGCAATGGACGGCATGCGCCCTGTTCGATGGTGGAGAGTATTACCCGTAAAATTCTTTGGCGGCATGGGCGCGTTAGGCTCTGGTATGGTTTTAGGCCGTGAAGGGCCAACCGTTCAAATGGGCGGCAGTATCGGTCGTATGGTCACTGATATCTTTCGAGTCAAAGACGATGACACTCGCCACTCACTGTTGGCTTCAGGTGCCGCTGGTGGCTTAGCCGCCGCATTTAACGCACCACTGGCAGGAATCATGTTTGTGGTTGAGGAGATGAGACCACAGTTTCGCTACTCACTCATATCAATCAAAGCTGTCATCATCTCAGCAGTTTCAGCCAACATTGTATTTCGTTCTATCAATGGCCAATCTGCCGTTATCACAATGCCTCAGTACCAGCCGCCTGAACTCGACGCACTTTGGTTATTCTTATTATTAGGTGTGTTGTTCGGCCTGTTTGGTGTGATTTTCAATAAACTGATTACGCTTTCCCAAGACCTGTTTGTGGCGATCCACAAGAATGACCGTAAACGCTACTTGATGACAGGCACCCTACTTGGCGGTTGCTTTGGCTTGTTGCTCCTTTATATACCTGAATTAACTGGTGGTGGTATTGGTATCATCCCGAACATCACGAATGGCAGCTACAGCGCCAATGTGTTGTTGTTGATTTTCTTAGGCCGAGTCCTCACTACCCTGCTTTGTTTCGGCTCTGGTGCGCCAGGCGGTATCTTTGCACCAATGCTTGCGCTAGGAACACTCTTTGGTTATGCGTTCGGGCTTATCGCAGCGGCATTCTTCCCTGAACTGAATATAGAGCCCGGTATGTTTGCGATTGCCGGCATGGGCGCCTTATTTGCCGCCACCGTGCGAGCGCCTATCACCGGTATTCTGTTGGTTATTGAAATGACCAATAACTACTACCTGATCCTGCCGTTGATCATCACCTGCTTAGGCGCGGTAATCATTGCTCAAATGTTAGGTGGGCAGCCAATTTACAGTCAGCTGCTTAACCGTACGCTGAAAAACGAGAAGCTAAGACAACAAGACCTCCCTCAACAAGAGAAAGTATGTTAATTACAAATGACTCATGAAACAAAAGCACACATTCAACGTGCTTAATCTCCCGATTCCGTATCAAAATCAAAAAAGCAAACGTTAAACTTGGTATCATCCACTCAAAATTAGTTGAGTGCCCTCAAAATCTATTGATGAAAGGCCTACACACTCTAACTAAAGCAAATATTCTAAAAGTCTTTAATTAACTAAGTCGGAGTAAGTCGTTGAACTGGAGAAGATTAACCCAAGTAAAAAATGTGCCGCCATCTCAGGCGTCTTTAGCACTTGGCGTTATTGGGTTAGGACAAGCTTGGGCGTTATATATCCCGGGCATTGGTGAGATAATTCGTCCCTACCTCGCTGCATTCGGCGCGCTATTATTGCTGCCTGTTTTACTGCGCTATTTAACGAGCTTTAATACCTTCCTTAATGACATTCGCCACCCGTTAAGTGGAAGCTTGATGGCACCAATGAGCATGGCGTTATTGATTCTATGCGACTATTTAGCCGAGATATCGCCAGCTATCGCCTACCCAGTCTGGTTCTGCGCGTTGTTATTGCATTTTACCATGATGGTGTTGTTCTTTAGTTTCCAGATCATCAACTTCAAAATGTCGAACATTGTACCGAGTTGGTTTCTGTATCCGGTTGGGTTAATCAGCAGTTCCTTAGCAGGTTCACAATTTGGGCACACCGTTTTTTCAGAAACACTTGCGGCCACTTGTATCGGTATCTATTTCCTAATGCTGCCAGTGGTATTGTACCGCTTGGTATTCGAAGGAAACCTGCCCCGCCGAGCAAGACCAACACTCGCTATCATGGCAGCTCCGGTTAACTTATCTTTAGCCGCTTACTTGGTTAACTTCGACAACCCAGACCCGATTCTAACAGGTGCATTGGCGGGCATTGCCATCACCATGACTTTGTTGATTTACTTGTGTTACATCCGCCTGATGCGTTTGAAGTTCCAACCTTCGATTGCTGCCGTCACCTTCCCATCTGTGATCAGCGCTATTGCCATGCATCGTCTAACTACATTTTTCGGCGCGGAATACCCACAATGGTATTGGCTACACAAGTTTGGTTTCTTTGAGCTAACCATCGCCACCATTCTAGTGATTTGGGTTGCCGGTGGTTACGTAAAAATGTACTGGCCTGAGTTTTTCGATTCCGACTACATGTCCAAGAAGATGAAACGTTCTTAGATAGAAGCGAAAAGATCTTAGCTGAACCATCGTGTTCTGCAGTAGTCGATGATGTCAGACAAAACCAACCAAACCCAAAAAGGCCTCACACTGTGAGGCCTTTGAATAGGCAAGGTATTAATAGTTCAGGCGAGTGTTACTAGAAATGCCGAGACCTATTAGAAGTTAGCGTGAGGGCCGAATACTTCGTAGTGAACGCGTGAACGGTCAACTTTCATTGCATCTAGCTGCTCTACGATGTTCTTCATGAAACCAACAGGACCACAGATGTAGAAATCGCTCTCTTCAAAGCCTTTAGTATCAGAGATAGACGCTAGATCCATTTGACCTTGATGCGTGTTTTCACATGCAGATTCATCTTTGTTCATGTACCACGTTTTCGCTTCCCAACCTTTGTCGGCAACAATATCTTTAACACGAGTCGTGAAAGAGTGTTGGCCTACGTTCTCACAAGCGTGAAGGTAAAGTACTGGCTCGTTTTTATCTTCCGTGTTTAGGAACTCAAGCATAGACTGCATTGGCGTTACACCAACACCTGCAGAGATAAGTGTTACTGGCTTGCTGCGCTCTTGATACATGAAGTCACCCGCTGGTGCGTATAGGCTAACCTCATCACCAACAGCAACCTTATCGTGTAGGTGGTTAGATACAACGCCTTGTGTCTCTTGGCCTTGTCCTTCACGTTTAACAGAAATACGGTATTGCTTGCCGTTTGGCTTATCAGACAGTGAGTATTGACGAATCTCGCTGTATTGAGAGCCTTCTGGTTTCACTTCGATACCGATGTATTGACCTGGTGTGTAATCCAGAACTTCACCGCCGTCTTTTGGCTGAAGGATAAAGCTTGTTACTAGCGCTGACTCTTCGATTTTGTCTGCAATCACAAACGCACGCGCTGCTTCCCAACCACCAACAGCTTGCTTACGCTGTAGGTAAAGTTCAGCTTCACGATCGATGAATACTTGCGCCAAGAATAGGTAAGCGGCTGTCCATGCTTCTTCCACTTCTGGAGTAAAGGCGTCAGCAGCTAGTTCACGTAATGTCTCAATCAGGTGCAAACCAACAATTTGGTAGTGCTCTGGTTGAATGTTAAAGCTTGTGTGTTTCTGAGCAATACGTTCAACGGCAGTTGTTAACGCTGCTAGATTTTCAATGTTCTTTGCATATGCCGCGATAGCTTCAAACAGTGCTACGCCTTGGCGACCTGTTCTTTGGTGAGTCATATTGAAGATATCTTTCAACTCAGGGTTATGCGTGAACATACGTTGATAAAAATGCTGAGTTAAAGCTGGGCCTGCGCTCTCAAGTAGAGGAATAGTAGATTTGATGATTTCGATATGTGCATTGTTAAGCATGAATTTACTCCGAACACTGAGCCTTATGACCTATATGTCATTTTGACTACTAAAAATTAAGAATGACTTATCGATTTTCTGAAACCTTAGTTATTTTTAGAAACTGAGTTATTTTGACTCGTTTTCATTTCAAAAAATCGCGAAACCTGATTAATGCAACCTGATTGATTGAGATCAAGAATAGTCTGTTTAATCAGCGCTATAATTGGGCTTCTCTGTATCTTCAGCACAATCAGTGCCAACTTTATCAATCCCCGTCATTACTGGTTTTCTTCTCAAAACTCATCTTATAAAAATGTCAAAAAGACCTTTTTTTTAAGTCAATAAGACTCTATTATGTAGATAAACACACACAGTTAGAGTTTTTTATGCAAGATATCTCCGCATCTACCCTCATGGAAATGACCATTGGCCTCGCAAGTGGTGTCAACGATCAAGATCGTTTCAATCGCCTGATCGATGCCATTCGCAAAACCATAACGTGTGATTGTGTCGCGCTTTTAAGCCTTCAAGGCGACACGCTAGTACCTATCGCAATGCAAGGGCTCAGCCGAGATACGTTCGGTCGTCGCTTTATCATTTCAGAACACCCACGGTTTGAAGAGATCTGCGCGTCTCGCTCTCCTGTTCGTTTCGATGCTGACAGCTCCTTACCCGATCCTTTCGATGGTTTGCTTATTGACCATGATGGCGATTTACCAATGCATGCTTGTATGGGCTTGCCTTTGCTATTTGGCGATAAGCTCTTAGGTATTCTGACTCTAGACAGCTTGAAACCTGATGTCTTCGCGAATATTCCGGCGCGTAACCTTGAAGTACTGGCAGCTATTGCAGCCTCAACCATGCAGATGGCACTGACCTTCTCGCAACTTGAACATCAAGCAAAACAGTCAAAGCAATTACTCGAAGAATTGAACGTAGAAGCGTGGGAACGTGACGGCGGTGAGTTGATTGGTAACAGTGACACCATGGTCGCGCTTAAGAACGACATCGCTGTTGTAGCTCCATCTGAGTTTAATATCTTGATTCATGGTGACACCGGGGTTGGTAAAGAGCTTGTGGCTCGCACCCTGCACCACCAATCTCAACGTAAACGTAACCCACTCGTCTACGTAAACTGTGCTGCAATTTCTGAAAACTTAGTAGAGAGTGAACTGTTTGGTCACGTTCGTGGCGCGTTCACTGGCGCAGACAAAAACCGCTTAGGTAAATTTGCTTTAGCCGATGGTGGCACACTGTTCCTTGATGAGATTGGTGAATTGCCTTTGGCCGCTCAAAGTAAGCTCCTACGTGCGCTGCAAAACAACGAAATCCAACCGGTTGGCCAAGACAACATTCAAACCATTGATGTGCGAGTATTGGCAGCGACAAACCGAGATCTAAAACAAGAAGTTGAAGACGGTCGATTCAGAGCCGATTTGTACCACCGATTGAGTGTGTATCCTATCGCGGTGCCAGCACTGAAAGATCGTGGTGACGACATCAGCCTATTAGCGGGTTTCTTCTTAGAACAAGCGCGTCGTAAGCTTGGTATCAACCAAGTTAAGTTCCGCTCCGACGTTCTTTCTTTCCTAAACCGTTATGGTTGGCCGGGTAACGTGCGTGAACTTGAGCATGTGATCAGTCGTTCCGCATTGAAAGCGTTAGCGCGCAGCACCAATAAAAACCTGGTGACAATCACCAAGGAAGATTGTGGTCCTCTAGACCAAGATCAGCCAATTGCGACGACTCAGGTGAAAAACACACCATTATCGACACCAACGATCGACCTTTCTGCAGGGCTACGTGGTGCAACGGACGATTTTCAACGCAGTATCATTACTGAGGTGTTGGAAGATGCCAACTTTAACTGGGCACAAGCAGGGCGAGTTCTGAAAACAGACCGAGCAAATCTGACTCGACTGTCTAAGCGTTTAGGGCTAAATGTGGCTAAGTCTCATACGATCGAACGGACAAAATAGATATTAGCGGTTTGTTGCGAGCATCTGACAAAACTTGTGTATATAATGCTGCAAATTGTAACGCTAATTTTAAATATGTAGAGAGAGTTATGAAGTTTATCCGTTGGTTCTTAGGTCGTGTCATCTTGTTATTGAATTTTGTTTTCAGCCCACGTGGTGTGAAGCGTTCTCAAGAAGAACAAAGCAAAGTAAATGAGCAAGCAAAAACGCACACGTTATACCAATTCGAAGCGTGCCCATTTTGTGTGAAAGTGCGCCGCGCGATGAAACGTCAGTCGGTTCAATTTGAACTTCGTGATGCAAAAAACAACGAGCAACACCGTGCTGAGCTTGAAGCTGGCGGCGGTCGTGTGAAAGTGCCTTGTCTACGTATCGAAAAAGACGGTAAAACTGAGTGGATGTACGAATCTTCAGATATCGTGACTTACTTAGAAAAGCAGTTTGCATAAGCAATAAAGCAACAAAAGTCAGATACAAAAAATCCCTCGAATGTGAGGGATTTTTTATGTCTGTTATTTGGCGTTAATCGCTTCAAATTGGGCGCGAAAGTTCAAACGACTACTTCGTGACAATCAGCATCAATTCCACACGGCGGTTACACGCCTTGCCTTGGGCAGAAGCGTTGGTGCAAGCTGGAACATACTCACCGAAGCCACGAGTATAAATAGAACGACTCGACACATAGTTACTCTCTAATCGAGCCTTCACTTCTTTTGCTCGCTGCTCTGAAAGCGGATCATTGATTCGATCTGTGCCCGTGTTATCGGTGTGCCCTTCAATCACCACATCAATATCTTGGCGTTGAGCAAGGTAGCTGCCTAGCGTATCTAGCCATTGATTATACGCTGGCTCAGGGAATGCTGAACCTGTTTTAAAGTTCACGTGCTGCTCAAGCTTTACCATCACATGGTTACCCGGCAACACTTCAAAATCGATACGGTTTTGTCTTAAAAAGACTTCCAGTGGATCGTTAGTCGAAACGCCACGTCCGTAGTTGGTCGTGATAGTTCTTTGTTGATGAGTGCTACTCTGGATAGAGTACCCACGATTGCTTGCTACATGAGTCGTTTGAACCACACCCCATTCAGGATGCATCAAGTCGTAATCGGTTTGTGGTGCAGTCTCTAGCATGTCACCGCCAAGTAAGTCAGTTGGTGACGTGGCTTCACACCCAGCCAAAGCTATGCTTAACATTATCGCTAAATATCTCATTACTTCACCAACCACTCATGCAGATAAACCATTCACTAATGTCTATATCGGCACCGAGGGAAAAACTTTAGACGAAAAGAAAGCAGAACCCAAAAAAGTGCTGTTGATCACAGTTAACCGTCTACTAGCTTGTCTTCAGCCGCTAGTTCGAACTGTTTGCATTTATTTACCTTATAATTGTTTTCCAATTCGTACTAAATAGTTAGAATCTCACGACTTCTCAACGCTAGAGCAAACATTATGTTTAAACCATTTACTAAATTCATCACAGCACTCGCTGCCGTACTCATTATCGCGGGTTGTAGTGAAACAGACGAGCCACAAAAAGGCGTTCAATACGAAGCGCTTCCTACTGCTCTAACAGAATTTAACTTGTCTCCGATCACTGAAATCTTCTCTCTTAACTGTGGTCACTGCCGTCAAATGGAAAGTGCCATTCCAGAGATTGAATCTCTAACAGACCAAACTATTGGCAAGATGCACGTGACGTTCAACGAAAGCGCTCAAATCAGCGCAATGATCTACTACACAGCAGTGATGCAGCTTGATGCGACGCCTGACCATGCATTCATGGACGACCTATTTGGTGCCGTTCAAATGGGTGCAGATGCAACACCTGAGCAGCGTCAACAAGCACTAGAGACAGCGTTTACTTCTCGTGGTTTGGTTAGCCCATACCAGCTGAATAAAGAACAGCAAGTCGCTCTTTTCGACTACGTTAAGCAAGCAGAAGAGATCTCAGTAAAAGGTCAGATCAACTCAGTACCAACCTTTATCATCAACGGTAAATACCAAGTACTAACAGCAGGTCACCAAGACGTTGCTGGCATTGCAAAAACGATCAACTACCTTTTGACTCAACCATAATCACGGCTTTAGTCAACTGATTAACACATTTTGTATTAACTACGAAATTCAGCACTCAATATAAATAGGTTTTACTATGTCTAAATTTGTCATCCCGGTCATTGTCTTTCTTTTGGCGGGTTTCATGATTTACCGTACTTGGACGAATCATAAGTCTGGCGGAGAAAACTTCGAACAAGGCCAACAATTTCTTATTGAAAACGGCACTAAAGAAGGCGTGATTACGACTGAAAGCGGTCTTCAATACCTTGTTCTTGAAGAAGGTACAGGCACAGAGCACCCAACTAAGAACAGCAAAGTAACGGTTCACTACCACGGTACGCTAATCGACGGCACTGTTTTCGACAGCTCTGTTGAGCGCGGCGAGCCAATCTCATTTGCTCTTAAGCAAGTAATTAAAGGCTGGCAAGAAGGTTTGACTTACATGGTTGAAGGCCAAAAAGTTCGTCTATTTATTCCAAGCACTCTAGCTTACGGTAAAGGCGGTTCAGGCCCTATCCCACCATCATCGACTCTGATTTTTGATGTAGAACTCATCTCTATCAAATAATCGAAGTTACTGATTTAAGCCCCAACATACGCGCTATGTCGGGGCTTTTTTATATCTGAACATTTGAAGCCTCTTTAGATATTGAGCTATTTAGCTATTTAGCTATTTAGCTACTGTAACAACGACCAAATATACCCTCGAAAACCGACCACTAGACGACTGGTCTAATTTAACTTATAGTACCGCCCATGAACGAAAAAACGAATGACACACGCCTGCATGTTTTAGATGTTGGCTACCAATTAATAGTGAACAACGGCTTTAACGGCGTTGGCTTATCGCAATTGCTTAAAGAAGCGGACGTGCCGAAAGGGTCGTTTTACCACTACTTTAAATCGAAAGAGCAATTTGGCGAGGCTCTGATCCAGCACTATTTTGAGACCTACATCAGCAGAGTTGAAACTATTTTGGTTCATGGTGAAGGCAACCATTACCAGAGAATTGTCAGTTATTTCACTCGATGGTCACAGATTGAAAACGGCACCTGCAATGCTCATAAATGCTTGGTCGTTAAACTCAGCGCGGAAGTTTCTGATCTTTCTGATCCTATGCGCCAAGCGCTATTAAAGGGTGCAGAAAAAGTGACGAATACCATCGAACAGTGCATTGTCGGCGGTATTGAAGATGGCTCCATAAAGGTTGAAGAGAGCCAAGAAGCAGCTCAGAACCTATACTCAATGTGGTTAGGCGCCAGCTTATTGAGCAAGCTGAGCCAAAGCTCACATAGCTTACAGTCAGCTTTGAGCCTTACCGAACGAATTTTAAAAGGTGAAAGCTAATAACGCGCAGCGCGCTTTATTGGCTTTAACTTAAAAAAATCACCCGCCCTCTTATCAATTTGATGACGGCGGGATTTTTAGACAACAAGACTAGACGACTGGTCTAATTCTAAATGTATAAAATACACAATTAAGGACATCCAATGACTCAACAAGACAATCGCCGAATCGTATTGGCTTCTCGCCCAGTTGGCGCACCGACTCAAGACAACTTCCGTTTAGAGACAATAGCTGCGCCAAGCATCAAAGACGGCGAGATGTTACTTCGCTCAGTTTACCTTTCTCTAGACCCATACATGCGTGGTCGTATGAGCGATGCTAAATCCTACGCAGATCCCGTTGCGATTGATGAAGTGATGGTAGGCGCAACCGTATGTCAGGTTGAAGAATCAAACCACGCTGATTACGAAATTGGCGAGTGGGTACTGGCTTACACAGGTTGGCAAGATCTTGGTGTGTCTAACGGTGAAGGCCTTATCAAACTAGGTAAAGAACCAACGCACCCTTCTTACGCGCTTGGCATCATGGGTATGCCTGGTTTTACTGCTTACATGGGCTTGCTTGATATCGGCCAACCTAAAGAAGGCGACACGCTAGTCGTTGCAGCAGCAACAGGTGCTGTAGGCGCAACCGTTGGACAAATCGGCAAACTAAAAGGCTGTCGTGTTATCGGCGTTGCAGGCGGTCAAGAGAAGTGTCAGTACGCGAAAGAGATTCTTGGCTTTGATGAATGCATCGACCACAAAGCTGACGACTTCGCGGAGCAATTGGCTAAAGCGTGTGACAACGGCATCGACGTTTACTTTGAAAACGTTGGCGGCAAGGTATTCGATGCAGTAATGCCTCTGCTTAACACAGGTGCTCGTATTCCTGTGTGTGGCCTTATCTCTCAATACAATGCGACTTCACTGCCTGAAGGACCAGATCGTATGTCTAGCCTGATGGGTATGCTGCTTGTTAAAAGAATTAAGATGCAAGGTTTCATCATCTTTGATGACTACGCACACCGTTACAACGAATTTGCTGTTCAAATGACAGAATGGTTGTCTCAAGGCAAGATGCACTATCGTGAGCACCTGGTTGAAGGTCTAAAAAATGCGCCACAAGCATTCATGGGCCTATTGGAAGGTCAGAACTTCGGTAAGCTTGTTATCAAAACGAACGAAGCTAAATAAATTCAATAAACTGAACCCGTTAACTAGGTAGAATCATGATTACTTTGCATCACCTGAATAAGTCGCGCTCAAAGCGCATCATCTGGCTATTGGAAGAGCTTGGGGTAGATTACCAAATCAAACCCTACCAACGAGACAGTGTCACTTTTCTTGCACCACCAGAACTCAAATCCATTCACCCATTGGGTAAATCTCCTGTCATTGAAGACGATGGCGTCGTGATCACTGAATCTGGTGCTATCACGGAATACCTAATCGACAAATACGGTCAGGGTAAGTTCGCACCTACACGCGGCACCGCAAACTACGTTGAGTATTCGCAATGGCTTCACTTCGCTGAGAGTTCAGGTATTTTGCCAATGTTACTTAAGATCTTTGTGATGAAAGACGGCTGCGAAACTAACTTCCTAGGCGGTTATGCAGACGACGAAAACCAAAAGATCCTCACTTACGTGAATAATGCACTTGAAGGTAAAACCTACTTGGTTGCAGACACACTAACAGGTGCAGATTTTATGATGTCGTTCATCGTAGAAATCGTGGGTAACTTTGGTGCAACTGCGCTTTACCCTAACATCGCTAAATACGGTGAACTTTTAAAGAGCCACCCTGCTTACCAAAAAGCTGAGCAAGTAGAGCTAGAACACTCGAACTGATCGAGTTTCACTCAAACACGTGCTTGCTAGAGTAAACACAAGAAACTAAATGAAGCCAAAGCCGATTTATCTTCTGCTTTGGCTTCTCATTTGTCTTCATTTCGACAACAATACCGAACTCTAACTGAACAGCCATAGAGTTTGATCTTAATGCCAACAAACCTCGCTCAATACACACCTCTGCACCTAGCAAACACGAATGTCGATTTAGCGCTACCGACTCGTTTTACGTTTCCGTATTACTATACCCCGCACCCTGTGTGTGAATTCGCTATGCTGCAGCTTCAGCAATCACTTGTCGACTGTGGTGTGAATGAAACCTCGCAAGGTAATCTCTACGCTGTGCTTCTTGTTCAGAATCCAACCACACAAGGGTTAGGTTACCTTTCTGCGTTTTCAGGCTTGCAGTTAGATCCGGCTTTGGTCTCTCAGTTAAACAACATTCACTTTGTTCCACCAGCCTTCGATTCAAAACAGTTTCAATCTCAAAACAGTGCGAACCTTGCTCGACAATTGCAGCTCTCGGACGACATTGAAAAGCTGCAACAGTCGCACAATCTAGACACATTATTGGCCGAGCTAGAAGGGTTAAAAATCGAATCAGCAAAAGCTATCGAAGCCTTTCAGTTAGCAATGGCCGCAAACAAAGCTCAGCGTAACGAACTCAGAGAACAAGCCAATCAAGAAAAAGCCTTAGGGAATCTAGAGTCAGCGGCGAATTTGCTCAAACAACTGGGCAATCAAAGTAGCCAAGAGAAACGTGACCTAAAAGCACTTCGTATTGAGTGGAAACAGAAGATCGCAGAGCGCCAATCACAAATTGATTTGATTGAAAGCGAACTGAAAAACCGTAAGCAAGATCACCAAGCAGTTTCACAACAGTTGGAAACTCAACGCCTCTCTCACTATCGCTTTATCAATCAAGCCAAGCAATCTAAGAATTTACTCGAGTTGCTCGATGGTAAAGACGCGCTTGAAGGCTCTGGTGACTGCTGCCTACCTAAGTTGCTTAACTTTGCGTTTGAACACGGGTTCAAGCCGTTAGCATTATCTGAGTTTTGGTGGGGATTACCGCCTACAGACATCATTCGACAACACGCAAACCTCTACCCTGTTTGTCAGAGTAAAAGCTTTGAGATCCTCGAACACCAGTTAAGTGGCATAGAGCTAGAAGATAACCCGCTTATCGTGAACCCTGCGGTTGGTAAGTCTTTTAATATTGTTTATGAAGACGATGAAATCGTAGTCGTCAATAAGCCTGAAGAGTTCTTGTCGGTTCCCGGTAAGTTCATCGAAGATTCAGTTTATACCCGCATAAAAGCGCGTTACCCGGATGCGACTGGTCCTTTGATTATCCATAGGTTGGATATGTCGACGTCAGGTTTGTTGATCTTGGCGCTCACGGCGGAATCAAACAAGCATATTCAGAAGCAGTTCATTAATAGAACCGTAGAGAAACGCTACACCGCTTTGTTAGATGGCGAGATAACGGGCGAATCTGGCAATATCAGCCTTCCTTTGCGCGGCGACATCACGGACAGACCAAGACAACTGGTTTGTCACCAACACGGCCGAAATACAGAGACCCATTGGCAAGTGGTTAGCACTCACAATGGCAAAACCAAGGTTCACTTGTACCCTAAAACAGGGCGAACCCACCAGCTGCGAGTGCACTGTGCTCATCCATTAGGGCTTGGTGTACCTATTCGTGGTGACGACTTATACGGATACAAACGCGAGCGCTTACACCTGCACGCTGGCTACTTAAAGTTGATTCACCCGACAACCGGTGAATGGATGGAGTTTGAAGTGCCTTCCGAGTTCTAAACTCTAACTTATCGAGCTAAGACTCTTATCTCACTCAATATTTGATCTCATAAAACGCATCAAGGTTCTACAACTGCTTAAGGTATAGAACCCTGATATTTAATTTTAATGTGATTATCACAGTTCATTAGCGTACTTTAGTTACTGAGTTCAATACTGCAGACGCCTAGCCCATCACATCTTTGCGCTGGTCAACACATTCGAAAGAGCCCATTTCGAACTCGCGACAGATCCATGGTCGGTTTTCGTAGATAGTACACATCAGTGTTTCTCTATCTACCGCAGAACACCAGCCGTCGTCTAAGCGCTTCATGGTTTCACCGCCCCATTCATCATAAGCGATGTGCTCTTCAGGTACGCCCGTATCTGTGATGATCATAACCTCTAAACGACAACAGCATGCCTGACAATTTGCACAGGTTACTTCGGGTTCGGTTACGTTCTTTATATCTATCGTCATAAGTGACTACACTGCTAAATTTTGCGTATAGTAATCGAAACCGCCCGCTACGGCTAATAAAGATAGTGCGGCGCGGCGTTTTCATTGATGTAGAAATAACAAAGGGCGCTGTGATTCACTCACAACACCCATAATATTTCGACTTTTCAGCGCGGCTTATCGCCACAGGCTCTATTTAGAACAGGCTCGCGAAGAACAGCTTAACGTAGTCTATTAAACGTTTGAACAAACCGCCCTGTTCAACCGCTTCAAGCGCGATCAAAGGCTGAGTTTGAACATCTTCGCCATCAACGGTGTAATGAACCACACCTAGAGTTTGACCTTCTGCAATTGGCGCTTTCAGTTCAGAGTTAAGCTCGATAGATGCAGTCAGCTTTTTACTGTCTGACTTAGGCAACGTAATGAACGTGTCTTCTGCCACACCTAATTTCAATGTGTCTTGCTCACCAAACCATACCTTCTCTTCAGCCACTTGATCGCCGCCTTTATGCGGGTTTAGTGTATCGAAGAAACGGAAACCGTAGCTCAACAGCTGTTTGCTGTCTGATTCACGGCTCTTAACGCTTGATGCGCCCATCACAACCGCGATAAGTCTCATCTCACCTTGTGTCGCTGAACTCGCCAAACTGTAGCCAGCACCAGAGGTGTAGCCCGTTTTCATGCCATCAACGGTTAAGCTTCTATCACGCAACAAGCCATTACGGTTATGTTGAGTGATGCCGTTGTAACTGAAAGAGCGTTCGCTGTATAAGCCATACACATCCGGTAAATCACGAATAATGGCACGACCGAGTAACGCGATATCGTAAGGAGTCGAATAGAGGTCGTCTGCATCCAAACCATGTGCATTGGCAAAATGGGTGTTTTCTAGCTTCAGAGAGGTAGCCCAAGAGTTCATCAGGTCAACGAATGCATCTTGTGAGCCTGCAACATGCTCTGCAATCGCAACGCTAGCATCATTACCGGATTGAATAATCAAGCCACGATAAAGATCCATCATTGCTACATCGGTGTTTACTTCGATGAACATTTTTGAAGAGTCTGGGAAGTTCTTCGCCCACGCGTTCTCACTGATTCGTACCTGATCATCAGCAGAGATGTTGCCTCGCTTCATCTCTTGACCTGCCACATAACTGGTCATCAGTTTGGTCAAGCTTGCTGGGTTTAACTTCGTATGTGCGTTTTTTTCTACCAGCACATCACCAGAATTAAAATCAATTAACACATACCCTTTTGCGCCTAGGCTAGGTGGGCTTGGTACTATAGAAGGTGCTGCGATAGCTGCATTACTTACCATCGCGGCGTTACTTACAATGAATATACTTAATAGAGGGAGAGAGTATTTGGAAAACAGTTTCATTGAATCAAACCTAAGTTAACGTTTTGAGCAGTATAGACAAATGCTAGCAAAAGAAGCGCGAACTTTACGTTGCTTTACGTATTTGTACCATTCGTTACAAATAAAAAAGTATAATCTGCGATCTGACCATATTTTCCACAACTAATATTTACTCCACGAATGCATTCAACGCCTAATGCTATCGCTCAGGCATGCGTCTAAATAACATTTCAACAAAGCCAGTAATACGCTGTTTGCTCTCGCTTGGCTCTAAATCAGGTTGGATGCCAGACTGTGCTAATGCTTGCCATTGTACGACCTCTGAGTTAGGTACGAAAAACGCAATGTACAACGACCCTTTCTCCGCGACTTTACCTTCACCATCGTAAAATGGCACACCAGTAGATAGCCTAATCGCATCGAAGATAGACTCATCGTTCAGTTCCGATTCTTCCGCTAATCCAAAGCCTACAACAACATCACCGACACCATCCTGCTTTAACTGATAACCTTTACTTGAGAGCTGTTCTTGAATCGAATCACGCACTAAATCGGTTACCACGGTTTCATCGTATTTTTGAGAAAGGTAAACCTTTTCTGACTCAGGGTGCCAGGAGTACGTCATCACGCCGTGTTTCATGAAACCAAAGTCACCGCTAGTGACCACACCATAATTGTGTGTGGGTGGTATTTCTTGCGTAGAGCATGCGGTCAGCCCAATAGCCATCAAAGCCAATAGTGCTGCTTTTTTTATGCTTTTTGTTGCACAAATGGATCGTTTTATCATTCGAGGCTTCCTTACCTATATAAGAATGACTATCAATTCAACCTCCAACATAAATAGTAATTATGTTAATAGAAAGGTCATTAAACGTTTGCGTAATCGCTAACCTTCACCTCTGTCTGTTTTGGGGGTTTAATCACAAAAACAGAGTTGGTATAGTTCTCCCCGTTAAACAAAACCAGACCATTCGAGGCACGGAGCTTCCTCAATCATCTCATGAAGAGAAGAATTGGTACCGACAAAGTATCGGCAAATTTAAGAGGGTCAAACAATGGAATTCAATATGGTTGAAATTTTAGGTTACGCTGCGTCTATTATGGTCGCAATTTCATTAACAATGAAAGATATCGTTCGTCTGCGTGTCCTTAACTTTATTGGCTGTGCACTCTTCACAGCATACGGCATCATGATTGACGCATGGCCAGTTGCAGCCACCAACGGCTTTATCGCTTGTGTAAACATCTACTTCCTTGCAAAAATGCAAAAGGAAAAAAAAACGGAAGCGATGAAAGCAGCGAAAGCTTAAATTAACGATTAGCCTTTCAAATAATTCTGAAAAAGCCCAAATAGAGCGATCTATTTGGGCTTTTTTGTGTTTGTCGTTCTCAAGAGCTCGATTTGTGTGAACAAAACTTTTCAATTCAATGAGGCTTTCAACCGATCATATGTAAGCAACGTGATATTCGTTCTCTCGATACGCTTGAGTGTTGTTACGTCCACTCTCTTTTGCTTGATAAAGCGCTTTGTCGGCTTTATCGATAGCGGTTTCAATGTCAGTCAGTGCTTGAGCATGGCAACAACCAGCGCTGATTGTTACTGGCGACACTAAGCCTTGAAGTTGCTCAACACATAACCGTAACGCCTCTGATAATTCGAATAACTCATGTTCATCACAATCAAACGTCACCAAAATAAACTCTTCACCGCCATAGCGTGCAATCAAACGACGACGGTTAACAAATCTCTTCAGTGATTTTGCGACCTCACAGATAACCCTATCGCCTTGAGCATGACCATATTGATCGTTCACCCGCTTGAAATGGTCAATATCCAGCAAAATGACACCGACATTTGTTAGCGGATAAGGCGACCTTTGAGTAATTTTCAGTTTTAGCTGCTCGATAAAACTCCGTCGGCTAGGAAGGCCTGTGAGGTAATCGAGGCTCGCAACATCCAATATTTTGAGATGACGATGCCGCAGGTAAAGCACCAGAACAACAATGATACTCAGTAGACTAACAACCAACGTCATCAAACTTGCCAACAATAAGCTGTGGTTCTTGTTGAGCTCTTGTTCTAAGACACCAGCAGAAATAACCCAATTAAGATACGGATAAAACTTGTAGAAGATGTTTTTACTCGTCGTGCCATCTGCCGTAGAGATAGAGTAACTAAAGTGACCTTCAGGTTCATCGGCGACTTTATCGATAAGCAACTCTGAAGAGTCATCAATCAAGGTTTTTAAGTGCTCGTGTTCAAAGTTAGGTTGAAGGACTAACGTGCCTTGTAAATCAACGATATATACATAGCCACTATCGCCATACGAGTACTTTCTCAATTTGTCTTTAAGTGCTTCGAGATCAACCAGGTACATCAGTTCATCTTTATAGGTGGTCGCCACCAATGTATTGCCACTCGGTAGCCTCACTGAATATGCGACCTTCGCACGCTTGCCAACTTCATGTGGATTGGCGTGCGAGTATTGGGTCATTCCAGACTGTAAGCTCAGTTGTTGTTGAATATGGGTTAAATGCGCGCGATTTTTCCCTTGTAAAAACGGGTGATATAGATGAATACCTTGTGGTGACATCAGGTAGATATAACCAGACTCTCCAATCACCAATTCGTTGGCAATTCGAATGACTTCTTCAACTTCTTGTTCTGGAGAGACACGCAGTGCGTGAGAGGCGACGGTATCAGTCACACCTTTTAGATAGGTTTTGATCGCTTCGTTGACTGTGGTGTCTACGATGTCGTAACTCGCGTTCACAATAGTACGAAAGAAGAATTGGTTGGATTCTAATAGTGATTCTTTCGTTCGGTTGAATTGAACTGCAGAGAGGAGCAGAGAAACTACGGCCAGCACAATTGAGAAACTAAGAATGTATTTACGTCTGACTTTCAAGATTACCCCGTAGATTTATAATTTCAGGTAACGCTGTGACTTCTCTTATATACAGACTGTTTTATATCATGTTTTTATTTTTTACTGAACGAGTGTCGATATTTTTAAGGGTTTCTATACGTAATCTGTGACTTATAACAAAAACGCCGAACTGGATTCAGTTCGGCTTTTTGATTTTACGTCTAGATTGATTACTTAATTGATACTAATTCCTGATAAATAGACTTAAAAGCATTTGTGTTTATTACCTATTACTACACTCTATTGTCTATAAATAGTTTGCTTAGCATTAAATTAAGAACAAACTTGAGTCCAGCTACCATCGCTACCCGGTTCAGAACTTGTCCACCAGTTTGCTTGGTAAACACTACCGTTGTGAACCACTTGGTCTCCTGTGTTTGCATGGCTTGGGTTACCTGCCCAATCTTTCTGAGGTAAGTCTGGGTAAACCGCTAAACCTGCCGTATCACATGTACCTGGATTGGTGCCACCATCGCCAGGGTTACCGCCACCTGAACTGATATCACCTAATGGTAGATCTGGCTGCTCGAAGCTAAACGCGTAATCAACGCCACCGACATTCACCGCGTAGTTAGCAGGGCCAGAAATTGGCAAGTAATACACCATGTCTAACTCATACACACCGCCAGCAGGAAGCTCTTCCCATGTCGGCAACGTAAACGCCACTCGGTGCATGGTTCCATCTAGTCCACCGATGTTATCCGCGCGAGTATGACCTGAAGCAATCACGGTCAAACCACCACCCGATTGATCTTTCGCGTTATCAGGTGCAGATACTGGGATATCGAATTGGAACTCAGTTCCACCCGGAAGAGCTTGCCCTGTGTTGTTCGTGAACGTGATCTTAGGGTTGATTGGGTAGTTTTGGTCACCGACTTTGAAGCCACCAACCGATACCGCGATATCTAGCGCTTCTGTTGGAATAGCACCCGTCGCTACTTTGTTTCCATATGGTGTTGCAGACTTAAACTTATCGTAGATAGCTTTCGTCATGGTGTTACCCATGTGGAACTCACCGTTACCGCTGTTACACGCTTGCTCAGTCGTATCGATAGAGCTTCGGTTGCCATTCGCATCGAGAACATAACAGTTATAATCCCCTGCTAGTTCCCAGAACATAATGCCGCCGATCTCTTTGTCGATAACGTAGTCCGCTTTCACGTCGATAGACTGTTTATCTTCTGTTGAAAGGAATACGCCCTTCTCTGCGTTCCACAACCAAGGGGCAACCGCCACACTGTCGTAGTTTCTCGTGTAAGTGCCCGTTAGAACATCTGAAGGATCATTCACAGGATCAAGCTTGTAAGCTTCAGCGTAAGAGCCCCAAATACCCTTCTCTAGGTTCTTCGCGTGCCACATAGGGTTAGAACCCGCGCCCATTTCGTTACCTTTTGGATCGGTATCGTGCCACATGTTGTCGATACCAATAGCGCCATGGCCACAGTTGTTTTTCTCGCCTTCACCCGTACCCGCTGAACATTCAGATTGGTTTGGCAGTGCTGCTCGGCCCCAAAGACCATTCTCACCACCCGTTACGCCTTGCCAACCACGAGTGTAGTAAGGCACACCGATGTTAATACGGCCTGCTGGCATAGAACCACGGAAGTAATGGTAAGCCCAATCCGTGTTCAGATAACCAATACCACCGTAAGCCGCCGTGTCGTATACGTTCCACTGCGCTAGCTCTGAATCTTTACCCGTATCAAACAAGGCTGCGTTATGACCTACGTGATCGTTCCACGCACCGTGAAGGTCGTAAGACATGATGTTTACGTAATCGAGGTACTTGGTTACATCGAATGTTTCCATACCGCGTAATAGGTAACCAGAAGAAGGCGCTGCAATCGTTAACATGTAGTGATTGCCATCTTGCGCAGACGCCGCATCGAGCTTCTCACGTAGCACTTTCATCAACACTTGGTACGACGCCCACAGGTATTGACGACGCGGCTCCATGAAGTCTTTGTCGTATGGGTTACCTGCGCCAGCCATAGAAGTTGGGTATTCGTAATCGATATCTAGACCATCGAACTGGTACTTACGCAGCATTTCGACCGCTGAAGTCGCGAATGTTTCGATACCTTGATGGTTGATAGAACCATCAGCATTGGTCGTCATGGTGTAGAAACCACCATCAGCCACGCGGCTGCCATCAGTCGCGAAGTGACCACCTGTTTCAGCCCAACCACCGATTGAGATTAACGTTTTCACGCCGTGTTTTTTCTTCGCTGTCGCTAATGCACCGAAGTGACCTTTGAAGCCTAATGCCGGATCAACTTCCACACCCGGCCACTCTTTACCAACCGCTGCGTTATTTGGATCGTTTACATCACCGACGTTTACTTTGCCATCTGAACCGATGCTCACGAAAGCGTAGTTAATGTGTGTGAGTTGTTCCCAAGGAATATCATTTACTAGGTAAGCAGCTTGTGGATCATCCCCTGCACGCCAACTTGTGAAGTAACCAATGACACGACGGGGATGGTCTGCGCCCATTTTCTCACGGCCTTCATCATCGTAAATTGTACAGTAAGGAACATCGACACCTTGAGTTTGATATAAGCCATCAGGGCGACATGTGCTCACTGTTGGAGCGCCGTTCACGGTCAAAGATGCCAACGCAGAATCTGCAGTCGCACCTTGGTCGTCTGTTGCTTTCGCGTAAACCGCTAAAGAACCCGCTTGAGTTGTTGTGTAATCTAACGTGTAAGGGCTCGTTGCAGCAGTGCCCACAAGAGCACCCGCTACGTAGAAATCAACCTTATCAACCGTGCCATCGCTATCTGCTGCCGTTGCTGTCAGTGTGACTACACCACCAACATCAACAGATGTCACTGAAAGTGCAACTGAAACTGTCGGTGCTTCATTCCCTGGTTGTGCTGAATCAACAGAAACAGAAACCGCACTTGCAACACTTGCTGCGCCTTCATTATCCGTTGCAACAACAGAAACCTGATGATTACCCGACGTTGCAGCCCAAGTCGCTTCGAAAGGTGCCGCTGTGACTACCGCAACAGATGCGCCATCAACAAAGAACTCAACCGAAGCCACACTGCCATCAGAATCTAGTGCTGTTGCACTCAATACAACATTATCGCCTTCAGTAATCACGTCAGAAGCAGAGGGTGCCGTTAATGAAGCCGTTGGTACTTCATTTGGCGTACCGCCACCTCCGCCACCACTACACACATCAATCTTTTTCCATTGTGCATAGTCACCCTCAAATTGGCTCGGGTTGTTATTTTGATTCCAGTAATTCGCTGAGTACGCGCTGCCGTCATGTGAAACCTGATCACCACCGGTGTACACCGTGGCGGAATCCCACGCTTCTAACGTTGAACAATCCACAGCCGCGTAGCTGTTGAACGCCATTAAGCATGACGCGGTGAGAGTACTGAGTGTAAAAACCTTCTTGGCCACTCTTCCTTGGTTTAGGTGCATGTTAGCTGTCCCTTAAGTTATTGTTTCAAGATGCTTAATTTAAGTGTCATATTTCTCATCACTTAAATCTCTTCGCAAAACAACTGTAGGTAACAGTGCCAATTTAACACCTAAAATATTCGATATTTATAAAATGACTCGCATTAATTTGTTTATAGCATGCAATGAGTCGACACTTATTTTGCACGAACAACTAATATTAAATTTATTTCGGTACGCTAAAAAATATCGCCTAATTCGTATCCTTAATTACAAAACTCTATTCATATCTGCTTTATTTGTTCGTTCTGAAATTTCGTTTTAAAACTAACCAAAAGGGATTGATTTCGCCGTAGAACTGATTTCTTTTCTAAATTTGCCCACTTTTCCTTAACAATTGTGGTAGTATCGCGGATTTTTTTGACGAACCTCACATTTCCAATGCAAGTGTGGGAGAAATACATAGGCTCGAAAGAGCCAAATATAGCGAAGAAATAATGTCCAACTTGACGCAAGTCGCCAACGAAAACATCAACGCAGAATCTACTTCTATCGATTTCAATAAAGCTCAATCTTTGGGTGAAAAACTGGAACTCGGAAACCCAGTCTTTTGGCTTAGTGGCAGTTTTTTAACCCTCTTTGTCATCCTAGCCTTCACCAACACCTCCGTGTTGTCCGAACTTGTAAACATCGGCTTTAGTTATTCAACTAAATGGTTCGGTGCTTTCTGGCAAGTCCTACTACTTCTCAACTTCATTATCGGTTTAGTGCTTGCACTAGGTCGCACTGGCCACGTTCGCTTAGGAACGCTTGCCCTACCTGAAATGACCACCTTTAAATGGATGTCTATCGTCCTATGTACGCTGCTAGCCGGCGGTGGGGTGTTCTGGGCAGCCGCAGAGCCTATTGCTCACTTTGTTTCAGCTCCGCCACTGTATGGCAACGCAGATCCTCAAGCGATGGCGTTCAATGCTCTATCACAATCTTTCATGCACTGGGGTTTCCTTGCATGGGCAATCTTAGGTGGTTTGTCTTCCATCGTGTTAATGCACTTGCATTACGACAAAGGCCTTCCTCTTAAGCCTCGCACTCTGCTTTACCCAGTACTTGGCGACAAAGCGATTAACAGTTGGGTTGGTAACGTTGTCGACGCATGCAGCATCGTGGCTGTAGCCGCAGGTACTATCGGCCCTATCGGCTTCCTTGGCCTACAAATCAGCTACGCACTGAGCGAACTGTTTGGCATTTCAGACAGCTTTGCAACTCAAAGTGTTGTTATTATCTTTGCTATCGCAATGTACACGCTTTCTGCTTTGAGCGGCGTGAACAAAGGTATCCAACTGGTAAGCCGTTACAACATCATCTTGTCTGTGTGTCTAATCGGCTACATCCTTCTTGTTGGCCCAACGAGCTTCATCGTTGATGGCTACCTGCAAGGTATGGGCGAAATGGTTGATAACTTCATCCCAATGGCGCTATACCGCCAAGATACAGCATGGCTAGGTGGCTGGACTGTGTTCTTCTGGGGTTGGTTCTTAGGTTATGGCCCAATGATGGCGATCTTCATTGCTCGCATCTCACGTGGCCGTACTATTCGCCAAATGATCGTTTCTATCAGCATCGTTGCACCGCTTGTAACGTGTTTCTGGTTCAGCATCGTTGGTGGTAGCGGTTTAGCGTTTGAATTAGAGAACCCAGGTGTGATCTCTAGTGCATTCGAAGGCTTTAACCTTCCTGCTGTGCTACTGGCCATTACCGCTCAACTGCCGTTCCCGACTTTGATTGCAATTCTGTTCCTGATCCTGACGACCACGTTCATCGTGACAACAGGTGACTCAATGACTTACACCATCAGTGTGGTAATGACGGGTACGACAGAGCCAAACGCAGCGGTACGTACTTTCTGGGGTATCATCATGGGTGCGGTAGCGATCGCACTTATCTCAATGGGTTCAGGCGGCATCTCCGCTCTACAGTCGTTCATTGTAATCACAGCGGTTCCGGTATCGTTTATCTTGCTCCCGTGTCTATGGCACGCGCCGAAGATCGCGAAGCAGATGGCAAGAGATCAAGGTATCGCTTAATACCTGACCCGATTTAGTTTCGGGTAGCGTAGCGTTAGAACCGATCGTGACGTTGTCAGCTATCAAGTTACGCCCCCAACTTTCAGGATTAGGATCTGGCTTGCCCTCTTTGAATAAGTCGTTGGCAAACATGACTCCGTGACCAACAAAGCAGTCACTTCCAATGGTCACATACTCACAGATAAAGGTGTGAGATTGAATCTTGCTTCTCGCACCTATCACGGTGTTCTTTTGAATCTCAACAAAGGGGCCAACGAACACATCATCTTTAAGCTCACAGCCATAAACGTTACTTGGCTCGATGATAGTGACATTCTCGCCACAGGTAATATCAGTAATCTGTGACTTTAATACTCTTGGACTTGCCATACTTCACTTCCTCTCGACATTAGCGTCACAATTCAACCTAAGAGATTGTGCCGTAGCCATTAAAGTGCAGCAAATAGATATGTTGAGAGTTGGCAATGGATCAGAAATTCTGCATAAATTAAAACAGTCCTACCAGCACAACTGACAACAGCACCCCACCGATAAAACTTGGGGCGTGGAATGGCTGAGCTTTAGATCTAACGTACTCTTTTTGAAGGTCTTCTTGGTAAGTTTTAACGGCGAGTTCTTTTATGTAGTTATTTTGCATAATAAGCTCCTTCTTAATCAGTAAGAGAAGCTTAAGACTTGAAGTTAGGTTGAGGTAAAGCAAAAAATCAGATTAATTAAACACTTTATTTTTGTTACTCGAGGATTACCCTGAACACATCGTTATTCACGCCGCCAACATCTACTAGCTCTCCCGGTTTCATTAGAAGCGAGGTGTTAAGCTGTCGTGTTGAACGTGGCTCTTTTGTTTCTCGAATCACTAACATATCGACAAAATAGCCAGAGTCTTTCTTTGATATTGAGCCAGAAAACGTAACGCTTTCAACCCTATCGGCAAGGACTGAATTGAATGTTTTATCCTCTAAAACACCTGCGGCGATGGATGTATCACCATAAAATAGCGTGATGGTTGTTGGGTCGGGTACCAACTCTTGATTGGACGAACACCCTATTAGGGTAAGGCATAGCAGTAAAATGGCTCGAAATTGCATAAACTGGTTTTCTTTATTACGTTAAGCGTCTGTTTTTCATATTAAAACACTTCAACCTTATAAATACCATGTTTACGGGATAAGCTTAGGTGTGTCGCTTCGATGGACTTGAGTAATGAAGTGAACGGATCAGATCTCGGCCTGTTGAGTTTGCTCCCTATTTGGAAGCTAAACCGAGATCTGATCGATATTATCGAGAAGGGTTCAATTGATTTATGCAACAACGTCTTGTGGAGGTGTCCCTTCACAGTTAGAAACGACAGCATCAATTTGTACTAAAGCATTCATTGGGATTTCTGAAACCCCGACTACCGTTCTTGCAGGCAACTCAGCATTAAAGAATGTGGTGTAGATGTCGTTTACCGCATCAATATCTGAAATATCCTTAAGTTGAATATTAATTTTCACCGTATCGTCCATGCTATGGTCAACGCTTTCAATTATCGCCTTAATATTGTTTAAGCATTGTTCAGCTTGTTCTTTTGCACCACCAGCAACAATTTCATTTGTTTTCGGATCTAAAGGTAATTGGGCTGAAATATGATTGTAGTGAGAGAAAGCAACAGTATGCGAATAAGGCATGAATGGTGCAGAAACAGTATTATTGGTTTCAATAACCAGTAAGCGAGTGTCTTCAGGTAATTGCGGCGGTGTACCGTCGCCATGTGAAACGGATGTATCAATTTGAATTAAAGCACCCATTAGTAATTCAGTTGCGTTAACAACGGTGCGAGCAGGAACGTAGCTTGGGAAGAATTTAGCACATACTTCATTTACCACTTCCGCATCTGCGATATTTTTTAGGTAGATAGTCGTTTTAACCACATCATTCATGACGTGTCCGATGCTTTCTAAAATAGCTTTAATGTTTGATAGACATTGCGCTGTTTGCGCTTTGATACCACCATCAACCAACTCACCTGTGGCTACATCTATAGGCAACTGAGCTGAAAGATTGTTGTAGTGAGAAAAGGCTGCAGTCTGCGTAGACACAGCACTTTGAGGTGCGTTATCCGTATTTCTTGAGACCTTAATTAGCGCGCAAGGAGCTTGTGGTTTAGTGCCTTCACCGTTAGAAATGAGAGCATCCATTTGAACCAGCGCATCGCTGCTTGGCAGTGCAGTGACACCCACGACAGTGCGTGTTGGAAGGCTGTTGTGGAAGAAGTTTTTGTAAACTTCATCAATAGCATCGATATCAGAAATATTCTTAACGAAAACATTAATCTTCACGACATCATCCATAACATGGTCGATGCTTTCAACAATCGCTTTAATATTATTCAAACATTGTGCTGCTTGATCTTTAATATCACCGATGACTATTTCACCCGTTTTAGGGTCAATCGGAAGTTGAGCAGAAAAGTTATTATAATGAGAAAAAGCTACCGTTTGTGTAGATACAGAATTAATTGGTGCGTTTTCAGTGTTTCTTGAAATTTTAATGATATCGCTACTCATCGGTATTATCCTTTAAATAAAATAGGTATACGTATTTATATTTAACAATCGTATTTGGAAGAATGATTAAAGTAGCGCCATGTTAAGTGAATTATTTTAGGGTAAACGTGATATCCATCAGACTCTCAGTTGACTATAAATCAGCAAGTTACAGAATAATTAGTCATCAAACGACTAATTATCCGTCGTACTAGGCTTTATCAACTGCTAAATTATCTTTAATTTTAAGTCTATTCAATAATCCTGAATACTCTCTCTGAGAATACGGTGAGTAATTCCCGAAATTTAGATAATATTTGATAGGTTGTTCACACTAAAACTTCGTTACTAGCTGAATTAGTGAGTTTCTCCCCTATACCCGTGCATAAACTCTTAGGCTATTTAATTAATTATTTTCGAGAGCTTATTTTATATAAGTACGTTAATAATATATTCGAGAATCAAATACCTACAATCTGACAATGCCTATGATTAGATACATTTACTCATATAATTCAACAAATATGAGCAATCGTCACCATAGCTTTTGGCATTATAGCTCTCAACACATAGTTTCGTTGAAAGAAGAACTAAACCGCTCTTGGAGTAGTATTGAAGTGGCGCTTAAATTCGCGGCTAAATTGAGATGGGCTGGAGTAACCGACTCGACGTGCAGCATCACTAATACGAAGGCCTTCTAGTTGAATCAGCTCTTTGGCTTTATTAAGTCTAACCTTTTTCAAGTATTGAAGAGGTGATTCAAAGGTGACATTACGGAATGCATTGTGGAAGGCAGACACGCTCATGTTGGCTTCGTCAGCAAGCGATTGAACGGTGATGGTTTGGTCGTACTCTTCATGCACTTTAGACAGCGCTTTGGCGACACGTGCGTAATGGCCGTCATGATGGGCCAAATCAAACAGCACTCGCCCTTCTGAACCGGTTAAGGCACGGTAGACAATTTCGCTGACCATGGCATCACCCAATATGTTGGCTTCGATGTCGCAATGCAGCATTTTCACCAATCGAGTAAAACTTTCTAGCATTTGCTCTTCCATCGGCGTGGATTCTAAGCCACTCGAGTTCTGTTTGTGCTTGTTGCAATAACTTTCTAAGAAGCCTTGGTCTTCGAGCTTTTTCACTAAGCTATGTAAACGTTGAGAATCAATGCTTATCGACAAGCCAAGCAATGGTTCACCATTAACAGGCAAGGCTTCGCACTCTAACGGCATTGGCACACCTACCACAAGATAATCACCTGCAGCGTAAGTCACTGGCCTTTCGCCAATGTAGATGTTCTTTTTACCCTGTCCGAGCATGATAATGCCAGACTGGTAAGTAAATGGCTGACGCTGATTCCCTCCACTGCTTCTATACAACCACACGCCGCTAATTTCAGTTTCTCTGATCCCTTCGAGATCATCCCAACCTTTGTGTTCTACATATGACTGTAACAACTGAGCGAGTGTTTTCATAAGTGGCGACTTTCCATTCCAAGTGCTAAGAGTAAGTAAGCTAAAGCAGAGGAAGAATATCAAGTTTGTAGAAATAGGCAATTTATTTGGAGGAACAGCTCTTCATTGACCTAGATTACTGTACTAATATGCAAATATAGAAATTGAGCAATAAACCAAAATAACAAATTTCGCTTTACACAAGGAATCTCTGATGCAATTTACTTACGTTAACCCTACTGTTATCCATTTCGGCCAAGGCCAAATCAACGCTATCAGCCAAGCGGTTGATACTTCGAAGAAAGTACTGGTCATCTATGGTGGCGGTTCAATCAAGAGCAACGGTGTTTACGACCAAGTTTTAGAATCTTTGAAAGATCACTCTTGGATCGAGTTCTCTGGCGTTGAAGCAAACCCTACCAAAGAGACGCTAGACAAAGCAGTCGCTCTTGTTAAAGAAGAAAACGTAGAATTCATTATCGCTGTTGGCGGTGGTTCAGTAATCGACGGCTCTAAGTACGTTGCTGCAGCGGCTAAATACGACGGCGACGGTTGGGATATCCTAGCGGGTAAACACCAAGTAACCGAAGCGACACCAATTGGTGCGGTACTGACACTTCCTGCGACAGGTTCTGAATCTAACATGGGTGCGGTAATCACTCGTAAAGAGACTCAAGAGAAACTGGCGTTCATGAACCCTGCAGTACAACCTAAGTTTGCGGTTATGGACCCAGACGTAATGAAGTCTCTGCCAGAGCGCCAACTGATCAACGGTCTAGTTGATGCATGGGTTCACGTATGTGAGCAATACATCACAATGCCAACAGATGCGATGGTTCAAGACGGTTACGCAGAAACACTGCTTAAGAACCTACTTGTACTGGGTAAGCAATACGACGAGCCTGACAACGACGCTTGGCGTGCAAACCTAATGTGGACAGCAAACCAAGCGCTTAACGGCCTGATTGGTACGGGTGTTCCTCAAGATTGGGCAACACACATGATTGGCCACGAATTCACTGCGCTATGGCATGTAGATCACGCACGTTCGCTTGCGATTGTTCAACCTTCACTACTTCGTAATCAAATCGAAGCGAAGCGTGGTAAGCTAGAGCAAATGGGTCGTAACGTATTTGGCCTAGAAGCGGGTGCTGATTTAGCCGAGCGTACAATCGCTGCAATCGAAGCCTTCTACCACAGCCTAGACGTTCCAACCATGTTCGACGGTTACGAAGCAACTAAAGCGGAAGCAATCGACAACGTTGTTGCTCAACTTGAATCACACGGTTACCTGCAACTTGGCGAAAACCAAGCAATCACGCCAGAGAAAACGCGTGAGATTTTAGAGTCTGCGATTCACTAAGAATTGCTAAAGTAGAGAGAAAGCAAAGGCAATGGTCACACAAAGATGATTTTTTACATCTGACTGAACCCATTACTTATTTCTTTCGTAAAACAGAAGCAGCGTTCATTTTGGGCGCTGCTTTTTAATTTGCCCTACAAGATGCTATTAAATTCTCATAAGTCCTTAATTTTATGTGCATTCAGATTTCTATATTGGTAAGGTAAACCTGTCTCTTTACTAGGTATGAACAACGATTTGAACAATCTCAAGGAAATGGTTAAGTTTAAGTCACTTAACAAGTGGTATGGTGATTTTCATGCCCTAAAGGATATCGATTTAAATATTGAACAAGGAGAGATAGTGGTGATTTGCGGGCCATCAGGTTCGGGTAAATCAACCTTAATCCGTTGTATCAATCAGCTAGAACCTTTCGAAAGTGGCGAGCTTTCCGTGTTAGAACAAGTACTTCCGAGTAAATTTAACACACCAGGCCAAGTCGGAATGGTGTTTCAGCATTTTCATTTATTCCCCCATCTTACCGTGCTTGAAAACCTTACTCTTTCTCCAATTCGTACGCTTAAAAAAAGCAAACAAGAAGCCGAAAAGATAGCAATGCACTATCTCGAGCGTGTGCACATTGCAGAACAAGCCAACAAATACCCAGTGCAACTTTCTGGCGGCCAGCAACAACGTGTGGCTATCGCCCGTTCTCTGTGTATGAAGCCGGAATTACTCTTGTTCGATGAACCCACTTCAGCGCTTGATCCGGAGATGATCAACGAAGTACTCGATGTGATGGTTGAACTGGCGAGCGAAGGCATCACCATGGTGTGTGTGACCCACGAAATGGGCTTTGCAAAACAAGTGGCCGACCGCGTTATCTTCATGGATGAAGGACAAATTGTGGAATCGAATACTCCACAATCGCTTTTTGAAACCCCTCAACATGAACGTACTCAAGCGTTCCTAAATCAGATCCTGACTTATTGATGTTGATTCGAATTATTAAACCCGCCCTATCTGCTTTGGTACAGATTGTTGTACTGGCGGCTGCTGTTGTTTGGATTCTCGACTCTGGTGCACAAACCATGGGATACAGCTGGCAATGGGAGCGTGTGCCGGACTATATTGCTTTCTATGAAGATGGTGAATGGTGGCCTGCAGAATTAGTTGAAGGGCTACTAGTTACCATCAATATCTCTTTGATTTCTTTGGTTGCAACGCTGGTGATTGGCTTAACCACAGCCCTATTGCGAAACTCCAATTCGGTGGTTGGACGCACCTTAGCCACCAGCTATGTTGAGTTGATTCGTAACACGCCGTTATTAGTACAAATTTATTTGCTCTATTTTGTATTTGGCCCCGTATTAGGGCTCGATCGCTTTAGTACTGCCGTTTTAGCCTTGGCACTTTTCCAAGGCGCTTACACCGCCGAGATATTTCGTGCTGGTTTAAATGGTATTGCGAGAGGACAATTTGAAGCAGCTCAATCCTTGGGCTTATCAAAGACCTATACTTACTGGGATGTGATTCTTCCTCAGGTGGTGCAACGCACCTTGCCACCTTTGACCAATGAAGTGATCTCTCTTATTAAAAACTCTTCAATTGTGAGTGTCATGGCTATTTTTGACCTGACGACTGAAGCCAGAAACATTGTTTCTGAAACCGCGATGCCATTCGAGATTTGGTTCTCTGTGGCGATCATTTATCTTGCTCTTACACTTTCACTTTCTGCCGTTGCTGCTTGGCTTGAGCATAAGCTCGGAGCTAACTGGCGAACACAATAAGGATTTATCAGCATGAAGCTATTTAAAACCGCAATTACAGCCCTACTTGCGCTTGCCGTCAGTTTGCCTGCACTTGCTTCTGAAACGCCTAACCTAGACAAAATAAACGAACGTGGCTCTCTACGCGTTGGTATGTCGACATTTGTTCCTTGGGCGATGCGTAACAAACAAGGCGATCTTGTTGGCTTTGAAATCGATGTAGCAAAACGTCTTGCTGAAGATTCTGGCTGGAAAGTTGAATTCGTACCGACGGCATGGGATGGCATTATTCCTTCTCTACTTTCGAACAAGTTTGATGTAATCATTGGCGGTATGTCTATCACTGAAGCTCGCGCTAAAAGCGTATTGTTCACTGAACCTTACTCGCACTCTGGCGTTCAACTGGCAGCGAATAAAGAGCTAGCAGAAGGTTTTACACAAATCTCTGATTTTGATTCTCGCCGTGTAAAAATTGCAGCGCGTCGTGGTGCATTCACAGTGCAAGTAGCTCGTGAAACCTTCCCTAAAGCGAAAGTTCTACAGTTCGATGACGATGCTCAAGCATTCCAAGAAGTATTAAACGGCAACGCACACGCGGTTATCGCGTCTAGCCCGAAACCAGAACACGAAGCGATTAAAAACGCAGACACGCTATTTATTCCATTCGAAGAACGCCTATCAAAAGGTAATGAAGCATTTGCAGTTCGCCTAGGTGAAACTGACAAGACAGAATTCTTCAACGAGTGGATCAAAGCACGTACTGAAGACGGTTGGTTGAAAGAGCGTTACGAGTACTGGTTCTCTACTCTAGATTGGCAAGACCAGATTGCTCAAGGTCAGTAATCCGTTGCTAATTAGATACTAAATCACCAATCAAGGCAGTACCTTGCTGGTACTGCCTTTTAAGAAACACCCGAGATAGCTATAAACTCATAGCCACTCTCACAGCATATTAATTATCATTGTTTAAACAGGAATGACGTGAGTAGTACTAGCGCATTATCAACGCCCAAGCCCAACCTTCACACGAAGCCTTGGTATCAACGCCTCAATCTATTAGATGGAGTGTTGTTTGCGATCATTTTCGCGTTCGCAGGCTGGCTTTATTATCGTTCCGCTGTTGGTATTAACTACCAGTGGCGCTGGGAAGATGCGTTTACCCTGATTTTCATTCCGCCTTCTCAAGGCAATATTCCTTACTTTTTCCAAGGCTTGATCGCGACACTGCGCTTGAGTGTTTGGAGTATGGTGTTAGCACTCTCTTTTGGTACATTACTTGGCGTTGCAAGGCACTCTAAAATCACTTTCTTTCGTACCCCTGCACTGATTTTTATCCAGTTGGTTCGAAATATTCCGCCGCTGGTGTTTGTCTTCATATTCTATTTTTTCGTTTCAAACCAACTGATTCCATTACTTGGTTTAGAAAGTATCTTGCGTGAACACAACGGCGATATTAACGCTGTTCAAGCCTTTCTGTTTGGTCCTGCTAACCTTTGGGAAAACTTGGCGTCTGGTGTTATCTGTATCGGTTTGCTCTCTTCGGCTTACATCGCAGAAGTGATTCGAGCTGGCTTAGAAAGTATTCCAAAAGGCCAATGGGAAGCGGCCGATTCACTCGGCTTATCGGCATTGTCTAAGTATCGATTTGTGGTTGGCCCGCAAGTATTAACGGCCATCACACCGCCATTGGCTGGCCAAGCAATCTCTTTGGTTAAAGACACGTCGATTGTGTCTCTGATTTCTATCCAAGAGATGACTTTCGTTGGTACTGAAATGGCAAACTCGTCAGGTTTGATCTTCGAGATCTGGCTGATTGTAGGCTTCGTATATTTTGCTTTATGCTTTGTGCTTTCGCGTCTGTTCAAAGTGATTGAGCAACGTTCTAGTGCTTACCTTAACCATCAGTAACGTCATTAATAAGAAGTACCGACTCGCCCAGCTATTCATCACCCTTACCCATTTCACCTGATTGATTTAAGTTATTGATCAGTAAGGATTTATTCCTTCATATTTCTTCTTAGAAACACAGCAAAATGCTCGGCTAATCACTATACTTAACGTATCGAACTACGTTGATTCATCTCAAGGACATCGCTCAACATGGACAATCATAAAGAAAGAGCTTTTTACGCCGTTGTCGGCGCATTAGTTGGAGACGCTGCTTCAATGGGGCTGCACTGGCTATATGACCAAGAGAGGATCTTACACGTAGCAGGTTTTGAGCCAGAATTTCGCTCACCGAATCAGTTCGATTATCAAGACAAGGGCTACTTTGCTCACCAAGGAAAAACCGCAGGTGAACAATCACAGTATGGTGCTCAGCTATTGGCGATGGTCGACAGTTTAGTCGACAACCAACAGTACGATGAAGCGAGCTACATCAAGCACTTCCGATTCTGGTTTGATTTTGGTGGTAGTTGGCGAGGCTATATTGATAAAGCGACTCGTATGAGCTTGTTGAACATCCATCAATTAGAATTGGCAAATGCCCCGATTACTGCCTGTGGCGCGGATGATACACAGCTCCCCGCAGTCTCAAAGATCATTCCATTAGTGGCGTGTACTTACACCTCTCACACCTTACCTGCAATGGTAGAGAGTGCGGTACGAGTCACTAATAATAATGATAAAGCGGTAGAGTGGGCACAAGCCATCACCCTACTGATTCAAGCCGCGATACAAGGCAATTCACCATTACAATCAGTAGAGATGGTACGACAAACCTGCAGCAAGTTTATACACGATCAAATCGATGAAGCCCTCTCAGCGCCTGAGCTTTCAATAACAGATGCCGCGAAAAAGTTCGGGTTGCATTGCGAATTGAGTGCCGCGTTCCCGCTGCTGATTCGCATCATTGCTGGCGCTCAGAGCTTTAAACAAGGTATCCGCGACAACATTTTATGTGGGGGCGATAGCTGCGGGCGTGCAATTGTAATTGGCGCGGTATTAGCGGCGTGTTTCTACGAGGAAGATGGAGGCATTCCAACCGAATGGCTAAAACAAGTCGAACTCAATGGCGGTGTGCTGTCTTTGCCTATTGAGTGATTTCCACAACAACGAACTAGAGCCTGACATAAGACAAGCACACTTCTAGGTCGGATGTCGTTCCTATAAAGTTGGAACACACTGCGATAACTCATTCTTCAGCCAAACAACAAACGGGCTTTCTGGCTCTTCATGGTTGCTATCTTGCGTGAGCAATATGTACTATCAATTCCGGATTCGTTATAGAAATCACCGAGTCGAGGCATTAACCAACGCATGGTCAATGTGGGTTCGCATGAAACTTCCAACGCTTGATGATTCAGCTGATTTAGCTTATGGACTCCAGTCTCCAAGGCTTGGAACGCTTGCTCTGTGTAACCTTTGAGTAATTCCCCTTCTTTGGTGAGACACACATTCCTGCCCTGTTTGTAGAACAAAACTTGGGATAAGTGATTTTCCAATACCTTGATCTGCTTACTCACCGCGCCATGTGTGATATTAAGTTTATCCGCCGCTTCACTGTAACTACCCGAATGCGCTGCTACGTGGAAAATATGAAATGCTTTCAAATGTCTCATGTGTGATTTTTTCTCACAGATAGGTGGAATTCATTTCGATTATAGGCAGCAATAAAAAACCATACAATGCTGGCTCATCAAATATAAAGAGTTGGAGTCATTATGGAGTGGTTAATCCTAGCAGTATTGGGACTATTGATTGTTATCAGCCCAGGCGCTGATTTCGTTTTAGTTTTGAAAAACAGTGTCAACCAAGGAAGACAAGCAGGGATTTGGACTGCAATCGGTGTGAGTTTAGCGATTTGTGCTCACATCAGTTATTCAATGCTTGGGATCAGTTACTTAATCTCACAGAATGAGCAGCTGTTTGACATGATTAGATATGCAGGTGCAACCTACCTTATTTATCTAGGGCTAAAAGGTATCTTGAGTGCGGACAACAAGCTTGCACCGATGGAAGATGCAAAGCAAAGCACCAGTGTTTGGCGCTATTTAGCCCAAGGCTTCTTATGTAACGTGCTCAACCCAAAAACCATGTTGTTCTTTTTGAGCATCTTCAGCCAAGTCATCTCACCTGATGCAGAAAACCAGCATGTCGCACTCGGCTATGGGCTTTACATGATCGTTCTTCACGGCTTGTGGTTTGGGATTGTCGCTATGCTGTTTACTTCGAGTACATTGCAAAAGCATCTATTGAGAGCAAAGAAAAGGCTTAATCAAGCGTGTGGATTTGGCTTAGTGACGTTCGGAGCACTGTTGGCAATTAAATCGTAAACAAGCGAGTCAGAAATAGAATGCGATTCAAACGACTGAATCGCATCTAACAGGGTCTTGGTAAAACTCTAAACAAGATTCATCGGTCTAATATCGGCACTATCAGGGAAGATAGTGTTGAGTTGTTTCACTTCTACCGATAAATGTTGGTTGAGCACGCCCTTGATAACCGAACGCATATCAATCGTTGGATTAAGGTCTCGGCCTTCATATAGTTGGCTTTGGCTCAAGCCCGGCCAATTAGCAATAACCTTACCACCCGATCCTTTCAACGATGGCAGCGCACCACCCGCAACAAACATGACGTTGCCGGTGCCATGGTCGGTGCCTTTAGTGCCGTTTTCTTTTGCTGTTCGACCAAATTCACTGGCCGCGATGATCACTGTCTTCTGCCAACGATCACCTAGTGACGCCTTGAGAGCCGCTAACCCAACATCCAAAGTTTTAAGTTGATTACTCAACCTACCATTTACGTTGCCTTGATTGGCGTGAGTGTCCCACCCACCAAGTTCTAACGCTGCGATGTTTGGTCCGTTATCAGCCGACAATATGTCGCCTGTTTTACCCATCAATGATTTAAACTGTTTGCCGACACCTTGGTCGCCTACCAATTGATCTATCTTCATGACGCTTTCAAAGTTTGAAGACAGCATTTGGTCACTTTGAAACAACTGTTCCAGCAGTTCCGTTTGTTTATCTCGTGTTTTTAAGCGGTTTGGGTACCAACTTGCCACGGTCGATTCGCCCTGCATGATGAGTGGTAAGCCCGAATCAATTGCGATTCCATCGTATTTTTCTGAGCTCAACGTGAGTAAACGGTTAATCCACCCTACGGTGTTAAACGGGTCGGAAGTGCCATTCTCCAATATCTTCTGTCCATCAAAATGTGAACGCTCGCGATAAGCGGTTGAACAAGCGTGTACAAAGCTGAGTTCGTTACTTTTATACCATTGATGGCACTGCTTTAGAGACGGATGGAGCCCAAAGAAATCATCCAACTTGAGTAGCTGTTCTGGTTTCAATCCGATGTTGGGTCTCAAATTAGAGTAATCAGGATCGGCATGCGGCACTACAACATTTAAACCATCCATCGCGCCACGCAGTGATACCCAAATGAAGATATTGTCTGAACCTGTTTTGGCAAAGCTTGGAAATGGCAGCATCGCATTGACGCCAACAGCCGCCGCAATACCCATGAACTGGCGGCGGTTAATACTATGTGGCGCTTTATTCTGAGAACAATCTGGCTTTTTCATACCCACTCCTAACGATATTGAAACTGAGGGCTTAGCCACAACAGGGAAAGTTGCATTGCAGCGCTGTCGGCTTTGTTCAATACAATTTGGGTGTGTTCATCAATAGCATCGCCATATAAACCCGCGATCACTTTATCCACTACCGCTTTCGGCTTAACTCCTGACGCTTTAGCCGATTTTATTGCAGCAGACGCAAGCCTATTCGCAACTTGCATACGTTGAGTCAACGCCGAAGGGCTATTGTAGTCTCTGTCTTGATCCGACCACCCTGCAGGTGAACCCGGTTTAAAAGGAGGCTGCCCTAAATTGTTGAGTGCATTGAATGCCTGTTTCTCGTTTAAAGAAATATCGGCACTACGAAGGACGGCAAACAGCCACTCCTTCGGTGGTCTAAAACGATTGGGGTTAGGTTTACTCGCCTCAGCGCTGTTCAATAACAAGCGATAAATAGGCAGTAAATCTCCCTCGCCTTTCAGATATTCAGCAACCATTTGCTCTGAGAGTTCTTTAGGTATGTCGCCAATGAAATGCTGGCACAGCTTACCAACCAAGTACGCAGCAGTGTCTTTGTGGGTCGCTAAGGTTTTTAAACACGACTCTCCTTGCGAGACGCCGGATTGAGAATAAGCCTTTCCAAGCAGTGTGATACTTCCTGGCTCATGCAGGTTATTAGCAAATCGAAACCCAGCATCAGGAGGTTTGAATTTAATGCCCCAGCCTGAAATCGCTTTTGCTAAGGCAATGACGTCTTGCTGAGTGTAAGAACCGTCAACGCCAAGAGTGTGGAGTTCTAAGATCTCACGAGCGAGGTTCTCATTGAGCCCCTTATTACGGCGCTTTCCGACTTTTGAATTGGGACCAATCGAGAGTTGATTGTCGAGATACAGAAGCATCGCAGGATGTTTAGAAGAAGCCATCAGCATCTCGCCAAAGTTACCATTCCAATGCTGGCGAACCACATCGTTTTCAATGCTGGCGGCCAAGGGCATCAGTTTTCGATTATCGACCGAGATGGCGAAGTGATTGCTCCAAAACTGAATGATGCGCTCTTGAAAACCATAAGGAGTTTCAACACTTTGTAGGTGGCGAGCTTGAGCTTGTTGTCGATACTGCGTTCGAAGAAAAGACTGCGCTTCTTTCTTCGTGGCTTGCATCTGTTGTTCGTCACCCTTGGCCTTCATTCGTTGTACACGATTCTCTCCTACTTTAATCAGAGTAGATTCAGTACTCGGTAAGTCTTGTATAGCTTGGTGAACGAATGGCTTTTTATCCAACTGTTCTACAGGAGAATAATAGGTTGTTTGACCTAGTTTTGGCCCAAAGCCAAACCTTTGTTCACCCACGATTTTTGAAGTCGGGTAATAATTCATTGCACACTCCCTTACGCTCGATCTTTTCTAAGTGTAATCGCTTAGTCATCAAGCATAGGGAGCTTTACAAGGTTTTACGTTAGATAAGTGTCAGGTGCCTATCAAGTTACCGACACGGTGTGATCATTTTGAATGAGTGTCTATTCACGCCACATATAGACAAACTGATCGTTTTGCGAGGTGATTTCGAAGCCAAACCTTAAATACAACTCCCCAACTCGATTACCTTGTAAATAACACAACTCCACAGGCTTATTGAGTTTGGCTGCTTGAGCTAAGCAATCCGTTAAAACTTGGCTGCCAATACCTTTGCCATGATATTCAGGCAGTAGAAAGAATCGGCAAAAATAGAAGTGCTCGCCTTTGTCTTGCAACAACACACTACCAATCGCTTTACCTTGATATTCAATGATTTCAGGGCGTTCTTCTGCCCACTCTTCGGCGTGTATATCTCGTTGAATTTGTTCATCCCAGCCAAATACGGCCTTGATTGGTTCAAACTCAGCGGCCTTCTTAAGCTCGAACAGAAATTCATAATCTGATGACTGAGCAGGTCTTGTTGAATACTTCAAAATACCTCCAACAATAATTGGCTATGGCTTCATTTTCGTTTAAACCTGGACATAGTAACCCCGATCAAACCAAAAGATGCCACGCTTAAATGTTCATTTTGGTTCTAGTTGGTAACGTAAGACTTCGTGTTTATCTTGCTCTGAATAAAAGGTACTCAGGAATTGTCCACCGCACTTCTCAATGACCTTTTGCGAAGCTATATTGCCCCTCTCACACGTAATAATAGCGCTTTCGGACAATACGTACCGTTGAACCCAAGACAACATATGACTTGCGATACCCCGCCCTCTCGCTTGTGGCAAAGTCTCGTAGCCGATATGTCCGATGACATCGTGAATGTACGGACTGGTGCCATGACGAACTCTTATCACTCCAAGAATACGTCCAGACTCGAAACAAAAATAAGTAGAAGCAGGCGTCCACCCTTCTGGCAAACCCCCACCTTTTGAATAAGCAATTCGTCTTTCTAAATAGGCATCACTGCCATCAGAAATGCCCATGTAAATATCTAACCCATCTTCAACACAGGCGTTCACATAGTGATGAAAGGCAGTTGAATGCGAAAGAGCAGCTTTAACCATGTCCATATGATGTTGATTCTCCAACGGCTTCTACGCTATTTAGTTCAGGAGCGACTCGCAATTTTGACCTATTATCGACTACTGCTTCTTAACGTACTTCGCCGTAACCAGCATTTCACCGCCACCATCCAGCTTGCAATCTAGTTGGTGATCTTTGCCTTCATTGATGCGTCGAATCACAGCTTTAGTACCAATTTTCAATACGCTAGAACTGCCTTTAATTTTTAGATCTTTAATGAAGGTAACTTTATCGCCACTTTCCAATACAACGCCATTCACGTCCTTAACACGCGCGGCTTCTCTTTCTAAACGCTCTTCTTCTGGGTTCCATTCGTAGGCGCACTCAGGGCAGATTAGGTTGTTTTGGTCTGGGTAAACATATTCAGATTGGCATTGCGGGCAAGGAGGTAGAGACATACGTTAATACTTAATTTAAATAGAATTTGTTCCATTTTAATGGCTCTTGTCAGGCTTAGCGAGCATAAATCTAACAAGTTTTACGGAGAGCTAATTGTCTTCAAAAAAGAGCAGCACCTAAAACGAACAAACACAGCCGCTAAGCTGTGTTTGTTTAAAGGTTTGAAAAGCGGAACGGCTTAACGTTCGACTTTTGGTGAGTAAATCGAGTAAGCGGTAATTTGCCCTGCCACGATTGCCGAGAACATGAATAACGCCGATAAACCAATACTCGGGATAGGCAAAATCGATTGTTCAAACACCGACTGGCTGGCACTCACTAATACTCGGCTACCCGGAACCAAGATGATGATCCCTTGCACGATATAAATAGAACCCGTGAGCTCCATCTTCTTGGCAATCCAAGTTCCGTACAAAGTAATAAGAACCGTCGTCACCCAAGTGCCGACAACCCAACCACTATCAAAACCTAGATAGAATGGGCCCCACATACCGAGAACGGCAACTGGCAAACCAAGTAAGATGTCTTTAGGGCGAGCATTGAACATCACACCGATAGACACAGAGATCAGCACCAAGCCAGATATGTGCATCCACATCGGTACCGCGTTGGTATAGTCGATGGAGACCGCTTGTCCCCATATCGCTTCACCGATGTTGAGCCCCATGATAATCCCGACAAACAGCTTAATCAGGGTTAAGGCGCTCTGCCCTAGCAAGCTGGTACCAGAAACCAAGTCATTAAACGCCAAACATTCTAATGCGTTAGCTATGGATAACCCAGGGACAAACAAGACAATCGAGGCGATACACAACGCCCACACCGGAATCGGCAACCCTGTGCTCGCCAAAAACGCCACAAAAATACCCGTTAACAATGCCGAGATGAATTCAACCGCGATAGCACGACGTGAATGAAGAACTTGCTGACATACCCACACCATCAAACCCAATAACGCAGAAAAGCCCACCGCTTCCAACGTACTGCCCACCAGCATCAAATAAGCAGGCGGAATACCCATATTGGCAAGTGCAGTCACAAATTTTGAGTAACCGACAGGTTCTGGTACAGGCTCACTGCTTGGCTGGTTAATACGAATGATCGTATTGGCCAACAAACTCAGGTTAATTGACGCAGGCTTTAGACGCTTAAGAATCACAGCGTTGTTATCGTCTGGAAACTGATAATTGATCGCGGTTGGCGTTGCTTGGATCATCACATCCACACCATGCTTTTTTGCATAGAATTGGGTGTATTTCTCTAGCTTGTAAGGAGCACAACCACTGCGGTGAAGAGTGTCACCAATTTCAACAATTTTGTTAATTCGGAACTGAGAGGGCATGGGTATTTTAGGGGAGACAAAATGTGCGGCAAATGTACCAAACGATAGACGGAATGACGAGACTTTTGCGTGAATTATCAACTGAACTCGTTACTTTTTTCTGCAAAGGCTTATAAGTGCCTATAACTCTACTCATTTGGGATTAGTTTACTGAATGTTTTGACTGGCTGATAAGTTAAATTTATGCATTCTGATTGTTATTAACGGACGCCAAAACACGATTAAAAATCAGTTTATGTTAACACTCAAAATTCCTTAATTTGTATGGATTTTGTGACAAGCTAACACCAACAAGCTGGTTTATAAATCAAACCGAATTTGTCACAGAAATAGCGGGGGATTTTCCATTGTTTCTCGCCCTCCGTTTAGCGAGAGTTTAGTCACATTTTATTCACTCTGAAAACGCCGAACATGATTGAAAAACTAGCGGTGTGGTGGTTATGCGAGCACTTAGAATAAAAATGAAAGAAAAAGGTTTCGTTTTCAGTTAGATGTGGCATTATCACTCTCGTTAAGACGATGTGCGTACATCGTATAATGGCTATTACCTCAGCCTTCCAAGCTGATGATGCGGGTTCGATTCCCGCTGTACGCTCCAGTCTTCTTGATGCCTCAGTCTTACTCATAAGACAGTGTGCGTGCATCGTATAATGGCTATTACCTCAGCCTTCCAAGCTGATGATGCGGGTTCGATTCCCGCTGCACGCTCCAACTCCTTTAGTTTTCAAATTCTAACTCATGAAAATAAACGCATAACATGCGTTTTTGTCATTTGTGCTATATCACGCAGTCTAAATCATAGTTTTATTATATTGATACCGAGTTAACTTCGACACAAATTGACCTTATATGGCCAACTTATTGATAAATCCTCAGCTCAATATTAGAAGTACTGACCTTTAACACTTACTTCCTCGCTAACTTCTAGCAGTTAGCCCACATCACAATCTAGACAATTCAGAGTTTCTCTAAAGTATCGAAATATATGCGATTAGGGCGAAAACAGTAGCTATTTGAATCTACGACTGCTTCCGAGGTTGGTTCCAAAGCAAGTAAATACAACTCTGATTGCGCTCCATATATCATACATGGAATACCTAGCAGTCTGAGTTTGCCATTCAAATGTGATGGCAAATCAGTTCGAAAGATAAATATCAACAATTTTCTCCAAGATTGAGGATTTCGAGACCTCTCGCACTTTGTGTACATCACGAGTGAACGACTGCAAGAAAACAGCTGTTATAGGCATCTCAAACGGATCAAGAATCTGCCCATTGATATCCGTGACACGGATTTTATACGTCAGACTTTGTTTCGGCAGCTTCGCATTAGGTTTATTCACTGGGGACACGAAGTACACCAGATTATTACCGTCGTGGTGCATATGGATATGGTGGTACTGTCTCCGTGCAACACCGGCCACATAGTATGGCAGCACCGTATCAGCAACAGCGCGCCCAGGCCCCCTCTCATTAGCCAGTCCAACAGCAATGCTGTCCACATCACTATTACCTATGATCCGTGGAACACGTGTGGTGTGGTAGTCACTCAGCACCATCTCATTCTCAACGTCGAACAGGTAGAACCCTCCATCGTATAATGTAGGGATCACATCTTCGTCAAGACACTCGTGCATGGTGCGGAGCTTATCTTCATCAATGTACCGTTCCACATTTCCAATACTCAGTGTGCTGTCTTGGATTTTGACAGACACGACGAAAGCCATGAATCCATTACCCTTAGTCTTGCGGATCTTGTAAAGAAGAAAATCACCGTCTGGCAGGTCGATGTCCAGCAAGTTCTTATGGATACGGACGCGCTCCTTCAGCCACAGTTCCGTCTCAACTTTGGCCAATTTTGAAACATCCACAGCAGGGATCACCTTGTTAATTACTTCCCCGGTATCTTTGTTTTTCTTTCCTTGTGATCTGTCTTTGACTAGCAGATCAAAGTTCATACCCTGCAATACCAGCATATTACCTTGATTAAACGCAGTCAGCTTCAAACTCGTGTAGTAATCGAAGCTATCATCAGGCTTCTTTTTATGATCTTCGAGTGCTTGCCAGAATGTCCGATAAACTTTTTTCTTCGGTAGCTTTGGCTTATCTCCTGTCCGATCAGCATTAGCATATGCTTCTTCGACTTTGAGAGCATGACGTTGCTCTTCACTATAATTTCGAATGCTTGAGCCATCACTCGTAGAGCGGTTCAAGACCAGATAAGCATGGTCTGGGTGCAGCTTGTCGTACGTTGACAACTCGCTAGATTTCATAATTACTGCAGGGTTTAATGTCTTCTGTAGCTGACAGATAGTCTCAGCCCGACCACCTTGCTCATCGCTTTCTCTATCCCCTAGGTCATCAATAATAACCAGTGGCAGCTCTCGTTCTCGCGTCACTTCTAGGAATTTGTCTGACACGTAGTTAGCTTGGAAATACCGTTGGGTGTATGGCACAGCATAAGCATCCAGAACAGCCCTCAGTACTTCCATCATTAAGTGCTCGGTATAGTTCACGCAGAATTTATATTCGCTGCCGAATGACATGTAAGGAATTTGACGCTTGCGCGCATCAACACGCTTTAGAACTTTGTAAGCCTTTTCCCCTTCTGTGTAACTCTGGAAATACAGCGTGGTATCTTCCGTCTGCGCAAAAAAGCCGTCTGTCTGCTCAGCCTTAAAGGTTATGCGTTTAATAGTCAAGCAGAGGTCCTGCTTCGGCCCACAGTAAAGTTCTGGTCGAAGCGCATTGATATAATACCCTTCTTTCTTCCCGCCCTCTGCCTTATTAGCATTGACGAATAATTCCGAGTTGAAGCAAACTGGCTTTATTGGATACGAAGTTTCAGCATCTGCCACGAAGAAACGTTTAAGGTGCAGCGACATGATAGACTCGAACACACGCTGAACCAACAAGCCGTCGCGCTCTAAACTTTGAACAAGTGCAGTGGTATCAACAACGGCTTCTGCCAAGTAGAAAAAAAACCAACGCTCACCTGCGCTGCCTTCCGTATAGACACGTGCCGTCTCATAGGTCACGCTATCACGCTTGTTTAAGCCGAGTTTGTTACGGATGATTTCTTTAATTTCACAATGCATACGCTTAGCATATGCTTCAGCCGATTCCTTCTTACCCCCATCAAGCCGTTTTTTCTTTCCGTCACGGAACCCGTACACCACCGACATACTATGATCGTCATGACAAAGTAAACGACATACATTCTCTTTCAGAGCTCCCTGTACATCGATGATCTGGGTCTTTGCCACCGGGGCGCCTTCACACTGCAACAGCCCTTTAAAAAGTCCCATCTTAATTCTCCTCGCGGCTCAGTAATTCAGTCAACTTCTCGTTTATGCAGACTGTGTCTGCCAAGCGTCCGATCTCTTCAGGGATCTTCGTTCCATCAAGCTTTTTACGGTACCGCTTCGCTGGCCCATACCCGATCACGTCCTTGAACATGTTCAGGTAGAACAGTTCCTCACCCGGAGACACTTCGGCGAAAATATAGTTAGCATCATTCTGCTCTTTTCGGGTGTTCACATACACCCCCTTAATGGCATCAAAACGCTCACCCACGTAGCCTTTAACAGTCCCTAACTTGTCCACAGCTTTTTTATGGGTAGTCATCGACATATCTTCTTTATCTGTCGCTGTAGTCCAGTTCTTGGCATCAATACAGATCAGAACACTATCTACCACGACATACATATCAAATAATTCATAGGCACGTTTACCGATCTGCTCAATGACCTCATCTATTGCGAGCGGTGTTATCCCAAGCTCTTCCAACAGGGTTAGAACTAAATACTCGCCCACGTTACCCTTTAGAAGTGGCAAGACTGAAGGATGTGGAATCATTCCGTTAAAAGCCCCCTTCTCAAGCGCTTGGCCTGCTTTAAGCACAGACGCCGCTAGCCCATCCAGACTATCGCCAGGGGTACGTGTAAACCCAAGCAATTGCAATACAGGGTCGTACTCATAGTCACCATGCTGCATGTCAGTCAGAATCTTAGGTTCTGACTCATTACGACAAAGTTTAACGTGTTCATTGCCTTCGCCAAGATCGATGAAAAATACGTCCAACACCTTAGCAAGGTATAGGTCGTTCTTTACCACATCAGTATTTTTCAGGCGGTCAATATATCGCACTGGATCTACCACGCAGTCTATATGCCGCAGTGCCTCGTTGAACCTGACTGACAAGTTATCGCCCTGACGAGCCTGCTCCAGGAGCTGAGGAACCGTTTTATTGAAGAAAGAGTCCAACTGTCGAGCTTGTCTCTTAGTTTTCTTCTCCAGTTGTTGCCGTTCTTTATCGTCAGAAAACGACGCAGCAGCAGCAGTGGCTTCGCAATATTTCATCCACTTATAGTTGAGTAGCGACATACTCTCACGAAACATCTCGTTTCGGGGATCACGCCCCAATCGTTGGAACTGCATCACCGCGTTACGGAGTACGTCCTCAGGCATGAATATTTCTGTGGTGATCTTGGTATCTCGTCGCTCGACACGGCCAATGGCCTGCATTATCACTTTCAAAAGTTCCATACAGTGCTCGTCATTCAAGATCTTGTAATTCTCCCCCGTAACCAAACTTGTACTGAAATCACTCAAGCGTTTCGTCCCATTCGAGGCGGCAAAGTGTTTCAACAAAGTCACGTAGTTCTCCAGAGAATTCCACCCACCTTTTACATGCACCTGTGACCAGTAAGGTGAGTTGACTAAGACAAGTCGCTCAAAATCTTCTTGAATCTCACCACGATGGTTCACGAAGTAGTTCAAGCCAGTACCAGCAGCACGGTAATGTGACACGAAAGCGATTTTCGTGTTCTCGTCACCCAAGTACATTTGATTACGAATATCAGTAGCCTGTCCCAATGCCGAATCAAACATGATCACGCGCAACGTAATACCATTTTTGAACGGTTTAAACTCCAGAATACTTGGCTGCTTCACGCCCTCTGGCCTGATAATCTTTAACCCGTCAGGGTAAGTATCCTGTGATTTTAAATAAGCACGGACTTCCTTAAAGAAATCACCACTCAAAGAAAGGATTAGGGTGTTACGTTTATCGTATGCCGCCATGAGCAACGCGCTAAGAATTCGTCCAAACTCACGCTCTTTGTATGTGCCGCGATTGGCAGATTTGATCTCATAAGTGCTATCAGGTTTAACCACCCACTTCTTACTCAAGCGTTCATACCAAGCGCGATAGACTAACTTGAACTCTTCACTATGCTCCGCTGGTGTCAAGGCACTTGCTTCTTCGGGGATCTCTTTGAATTCAACTTTACGCAAGATATTGCGAGTATCACGCAGCTCAGCTAGTGGTTGAATATCATCAGGCTTACGAGTAATCAATGTGTAACCCAAATCAGGCTTTTCCAGACCTGATACGCTATAGGTGTTAAGAAAGTTTCGGTCATACTGGCCGTTACAAACGCCATTGATTCCACTCGTAGCACTAAGCATCAGGACGGTATTGTTTGTGTTGTACAGGAATTGGGTCAAGCCAGCTTCTGGTAGCTCAGTGATTATATCTAGCTTGAAGTCAACATATGTAACATCTTCGGTGCCATCGCCTTTCTCGAAGAATTCAAGATCATTGCACTTTTCAATACTGAAAACGGCCTTTGGTAAGAAGAAAGCAAAAAACGAAGTAATTTCGAGATCACTATCCGTGGTTTTGTCAAACATTTGTGTGATCTCACCTCTCACATCAAGCGCCTTTTTGATGAAACGCGCTAAGGTTTCATTATGTGCGCTCGGCTCTCTCAACTGCTTTAACATTTTCGAGTTCTTTTTGACAGAAGCCGCACCATACAAAGAAGCCAGTAACACCTGATAGATATCATATAGTGACGCACTAGGATCCGCTTTATCTTCAGTGAAGTAGATCTCATAGGTGCTATCGAAATACATGGGACGGACACGAATGTTCCGCAGCCCGTTCTCGTTGAAGAATCGTTTTGGGCGGAAGCTAAAAACATTCTTCGTCAAGCTGACGATTTGCTCTACATTAGTTGAGCGGATTAGAAAGTGATCGACTTTGTTCGAAAAAAGCCCTGTTAGAGAGCGCAGATCTTGCTTCGGCGATAGATCACAATGAGCCTTGATAGCCGCCTTAATCAAATCAACGAACGCTTTCTTCTCTTCAAAGCAGGCCACGGGCACTGTCGGATCGGCTTCGTATCCTTCAACCTGTCGCAGGATACGATGAACGCCCGCGAGCACATCTGGCATCTGGGTCGCCTTGTTGTCCAGAAGGTTAGTCGTGCACGAGTTCATCAGAATACCGTATGATTCGTGCTCCTCGTCAACTACCAAGTCGAAACTGATCTTGCGCTTACGGAAAATATTTTTTTCATCCGATGCCAAGTATGATTCTGTCAGATACTCCATCTGCTTCTCATGCGGCTTTGAAACATATGCACCGAACTCGGTAATGTTGACCATCTTCTTGCCGCCTAGCAAGCGAGTAAACGGCATACTCTTACGGTAATGATAACCATCTTCACGACAGCTCAGAATACTGGTCTTAAAATCAAATTTTCGGGTGGTAGCTACCAATACACATGGCCGCACTTTAGCCATCTCTAGGGGAGTTGTGTGCAAGATAATCTCTGCTAAAAGACGCTCACGTTTTGAGTCGCAGCCAAGCAGACCACTCAGGGATTTTGGGGCTACATCAGCGCAGATAACGCTCAATTGACCCAATATACTAACTACCGTGCCTCTTTCGTACATTAGAGCCTTATCGGTTGCGGAGCGTTCTCCATCAGTTAGTGAGGGATCTTTCAGTTTGCGCTCAGCTGCAACTAAGGAGCGTATTGCATCACTCAGCGTACGAAGACTATTTTTAACGTCGTCATACTGAGAAGGTAGCGAATACCCGATCTTGAACCATCTGTCGTATCGCTCTTTATTCGTCTCGACTATACCGTTCAGATCTGGAAGCCAGTTCTTGAAATCCATGGTATAAAGATCTGAACGTGACAAAAAAGGGACAAAATAGATTCCCTTATCCTGAGCCGTCTTCATCAACTTATCATCGAAATCGATCTGGTTTTTCAGAGGTGTGATAAAGAATAGGCACCGATGCCCTTGAGCGTTACCATCAATCGTTGTCTCTTCAATGTAAGCCTTCAACTGACCGTAACTCTTACCGGTACCAGTACCATCGCTACATGAAGTGAGCGATGGTTTCGGCTTATTCTCTCGATAAAATAGTTTAGATGTGATTGTACGACAGTCGTCGATTTCCTTTTTTAAGCGTCCGGGGTCCTTAGCCTTAATGTAATCAGCAGTTATCACAGGCTCCGAAGGCATCAAGTCCAAAGCGATCTGACCATCAACAGAAGGTTGCAGGATACCTTGTTCTAAAGCGGCCTCTTTCGACGTTTTGCGTAGGTTTGCGATTTTGTTCTGCAGGCGAACCGCTGTTAAGCCCTTCTTGTTATCAGACATCTATAGTTATTCTCATCATCTAGGGTAGTCAGTGACCAGAAGTAGTGCTGCTATTATCCCAACACTGACCAGTGCATATTAAGCACTACAGACAGCATTATTCAGCAGTGAACTAGCATCAACATTATCTTGTTTGTTGCAGTCAAAGTTACAGGGGCATATTGCCGTTCCTATTATTTGCCTGTGAATGCTATTATAATGAATCAGGCGACATTTTTTGTCGCCAAAACGATTTATTAACCATCACAAAGGGAAATATGAGTAAACAAATACAGATATATCAAAAAGTACTAGAGTCGATACCTTGTCATCCTGATTCTATTTCAACCATAGATATACGTGACTTACTCCTATCCTCTGAGCTACTGTCTGCTGATACCGATGAGAAAAGCCAACTTCGCACCGTGCAGCGTTGCATTAATAAAGTACTCTTAGATAACGTTAGCATTGAACTAAATGATGAAAGTCGCCCCTATCGGTATCAGATATCCCAAGGGTATCGCCACCCAGTGAAGCCTGATGGTATGTCTTCAGTCGTATCATTACAGATCATCGAAAAAGAAATTAAGTCGATGCTTCCACCTACTCTGCGTTCCGATATAGAAGCTATTTTCTCGGCGCTCAAGCGAGAAAACACTAAACAGACCATTCTTTGGAACGAGAGGTTCTGTTATTTCCAGAGTGAGTTCCCCTTGGTTGCACCAACTGTTGGTAACGATTTTTTTAAGCAAATAGAACAAGCTCTGCTTAATAAAAAAGACATCATGTTCACCTACCAAAAGCGTGGTTTAACGGAACCTAAAGAGTACACAGCGACGCCTTTAGGATTATTCCTTTACGGTAACAGTTTCTATCTTGTTGCACTTATTCCAGGATCACATAGTGATTTTCGTACCTACGCACTGCATCGAATTCACAGCTTAAAGCTTGGCTTCAGTAGTACAAAAACATTAGAGAAGTTTGATATTAGAGAGTATGTGCAACAGAACGCGCGCCACTTTTCTGGTGGTGATATGCAAAAAGTCTTGCTCAAAATTGAAAACTACAGTGGGCTGCACCTTATTGAAGAAACCTTACTTTCTAAAGAGCAAAAGATAATTTCTAACGACGGTAATTACACGACAATCGAGGCTGATGTTCGAGACAGCCACACCTTCGAATGGTGGCTTATGAAGAATGCCAATATCGTTGAAGTAATTTCACCGATTACTCTTAGAAATAAGGTTATCAACATGCTTCAAGATAGCCTAAAGCTATACGGTTTAATGTCATAATCAAGAGCTTGTCGGCTCTTGAAAACCAAACTTAGTCATGTCTGACGTCTATCAATACTTCTACGACCCGCAAAAAATAGGCCATTTATCGCTTTACTCTTTTAGTTAGGGAACCCACTTATCCATCGTGGATTTCCCAACATTCATGGCCTGAGCTGCCTCTGTCACTGAATAGTTCTGATCTAGGATTAGTCGAACAGCTTCTAATTTGAACTCGCGCCAAATTGTCGCCTTGTGGGTTTTGTCATCGTGTCACCTGTTAACTTAGTTGGAGATGATATCACCTCTAACTAAGTGACCAAATTCAGCGTACCACTACAGTCAGTGTTGAATCCCGTACTTTCAATTTCTGTCGCAGGGGCGTTCAGATTCTCCATCATGCTTGCATAGACATGGGCAACACGCCTGATATTTTCCTCGCTATCTACAACCCAGTGCTTGGAAGCCGCAGTTTTCGTTTGTTTACGCAGATCAATCGTATTAAGCACAGCCAAACGCTTTAATTCATCTGAGATTTTCAGACCGCCATCTTTCCTCGCTGTAGCAGTAATCTCCTGCAAGATCTCTTTTTCATTTGAAATATCTCCCTCAAATTCACTAAACCGAAAGCCCGCAATATGTGCTGTTTTAGAACCTGAACGCAGCTTTTTTCCGGGTACGGGATCAAAGCCGTAGGTGTTCAATGCATAAATGGAAATTAGCTCGGCCAGTTTATCTACATTAAGTGAGTGACTGTTAACAATATACTCACCGCGATCATTTATTCCAACATAGTCGACGTTATACATACTGCGATCACTGACACAAATGACGCCGTGTTCCTGATGGATTTTCCGAAGGGCTTCTGCAATTCGCTCTGATAGATACACACTGCTCCCTGCAGCTACATAGTTACGTTTTCCATTTTGATCTATGCAGACCGCTGTTTCAGGCGTTAAAGTAAAATTAACAACACCATAACGCCTAACGCCTTTAGGTCTGGCTGTAGTTTGCACTCTTTGTTCGTGCAACGCTTTCAGTGAGCGCGCCCAGAAGCCACCATAATTACCGTCATGGGAATCAATTTTACCCCTCCGATGTGAGGTGTCATACCAACTGTATTCACTCTTGCGAGAGACTTGTTTCAGCAAACCATGTTTATCAAGGCAACGGATAGCCTTCCAGCGGACGTCGGACATCGCTATATTTTGACAAATCAGTTTATTGAGCTCACTCCAAAATGACATTGGATAATCGTAATCCGTGAAAAGCACCTGCTCGGTTTCTGCCAACTGTTTCTCTTCATCTGAGATATAGAAAAGCTGAACCGCTTTTGACCAATTCACCACTTGTTGATGGCCCAGCGCACTTGTGCCTGGGAAATGTATACTTAACTCATTTTCAATTTCTTTATATAAGAGCGCAAATTCAGTACGTTGTCGACGCTCAGTATTAAACCCCAATAATTGAATATCTCCGCCTAGTTTAAGCCCCAACTTTTCACATTGTGTTTCTAAATAAACCACTTTCCTACGCTTTTGCTCGATATAGCGATCTGTTACAGGAGCCCCACCGTCTTCCGACATATAGAGTTCAATAATTGTCGGTATAGGCGCGTGATGTATATAGGCATCGCTTCGCACCGTAGAAGGATCTGCTTTGTCAGGACATGACACTCGTTCAATGCATTCCTGATAGGGCACTTCTAGCTCTACCTCGTATCCAGCGGTGTTTAGATAATGCCTAATCAGCGGTAGAACTGCAGCTTCAACACGAGAACGATAGAATGTTCCCTGTTCATACTGATTCGTGTATAGCTGTACTTTCCAGTTCAACGCCTTTGCTATCGTTAATTTATTATGTTGAATGAACCAACGGATATCTGGACAAGAATTTTGAAGCTCATCGATACTGCACGATCCTACAAACTTTGCTCGTGCATATACCTCTTCGAGAGTAACATTACGCTCTATATTTCTGACCATTCGGGTAATTCCGCACAGTCGACAAAACTCTTCAATCGCTCGCTCTGCTCGCACTGAATCTGGCTGAGCGTGGAATTCTGGCAATCCAAACCACGGTTGATGTGGTATGAGATACTCTGTCAACTGATTAAGGTTCGCTCCTCGAATAGTTTCTAGGTAATCCCTTAGGCCTTTGGGATATTCACAATATCTAGTTTTCCGTCCTAATCTCTTACGACAATCAGTTAGAATTATGGCCATAGTACACAACTGTTTAACATTATACTCTGACAGGCTGATGTTATTACGCCAAGACGGAAATCTGTTATCTGATTTCTGAGTGTTTTTAAGTTTTTCAATATAAATTGTGAGATTAGATTTATCCATTATGACCTTTTCCTAATTATAGTCAGTTGCTCAAATATTTTCTTTTGGGTTTTGTGTTATATGCCAAGGTAAATTTGAGCTTAATTAAACCGTACTAGAATTATAGATAATCAAATATTGTTGTCAGCTAAGTCGGATCCGACTTAGAGATATCTTTGTGATTTGAGGGGGGCCACCTAACTCGGGAAAATGAGTTGAGGTAAGGTTGTTTTTAGGTTCTCCCTCAGTGTAAAGAGAAATACACATGAGAATTTTTAATACTTACAACAACACACCTCACCCCAGTTAATGTATTCGATGCATTACCTTAAAAAGTAAGATAACTTCAGAATTAAAAGCCCAGTCAGAAAAATATTCGTATTGATTCAATATTCAAGTGTAAATCACGAATCGGATTAAACTTAATTACCTCATATTTAGATATCATTACTCATCCAATAATAGCTTGGTTCTTGATTGCACCAAATAACGTTAGAGATATCGACCCCACCGTTATGCTTGTTCATTTCATGTTCGAGTAACCATGTTGCTACATTAACAAATTTTTCCGAATCAAACTTGTAGGAAACTGGTCGCTTCTGAAGTGTATTATCAGATAACGCAATAAAAGAATAGGCTCCATTGCTCTCTTGGTTATTGATATATTTAAAGTAGTCATACCCCTTTTTTATTGCCCATTTACGTAATTCCAAAGTGTAATAGACCCACACAGACTCTTGGTTTTTGCTTGATGCCCAATCTTCACCGACTTTGCTGGCTCGAAACTTACGAGCTTTCAGTTCTTTCTTTCCAAGCACATTTTGATTGAGTGATTTGTGGATTTTTTTTACATCCTGCTTAGAAAATACTTGGTATATATCCTGCGGGTAAATAATGCTAGTAAAAGGATAAAAAAGTTGTTCAAGTTCTCGGTAATCGTCATCCATTACAGATTGACGACTAAAAATTGAAAGACCGCCACTTCCAACAGGATCATCATCCCAAACGTCATTGATCTCAAGATACTTTCCGGTGGGTTTATCAAATTCCAAAATTGTGACTTCCTGCATCGACTCGACAAATTTCGAAATAAACTCTTTAATTGTCAAAGTTGTAATCTGATCGCTATTGTCTGGCTTAAACGAAAAATGCCCATCGTAGTTGTAGCCATATTGATTTTGGCCAGCAAACATGGCGGCCGCTCGAACAATTGCACCGTTGATATCAGCGCTGTAATGCTTCAGAGACTGAGAGTCATCTAAAGGGGTTAGAGTAGAACGAAACACTGTAAACTCCTATAAAATATGTATTTATATCATAAATAACATAGTTAGTATTTATTTAACCATCACTTAACGGCTATTCACTTATACTATATATAAAAGAACATCATTGTCACTATGCTCGGATCCGACCTTTTAATAGCAGCTCGGATCCGAGCTGCTATTAAAAGGGTAGAATCTTGTATTTAATCTAGTCTTCATAACCAGATAATGGAGAAACATACAATGATTGAAACTGAAACCGTTTCTAAGCTTTCGCTGACTCCTAACTATGCAGCCAACGATAACTTTTTTTCAGACTTTGATTTAGAACGAAACTTTGTAGTTAGTTCTGAGCGAGCGGTGAGCACTTTCGATAAAGGACTCGTTGATTTACCACCGTTAGTTACGGCTACCACCCAAACATTCAATCCAAAATCTTTGCCGCACAATCGTGAACTGTTTAGTCAGTTTGAAGATGTTTCAAAACGCGTGAATAAACTGATCCCAGAATTAAAACCACTTTCTAATGCACTTTGTCATCAAGTGTTAGTAGAATATGTTTACTCTCTCGATTGCGCATCTGATTTTGAGTTAAGCCAAATGAGCAACTATCTATTGTGTGCGAACAACTTATCCGATGAGTTTTTTATAAAGCACTTTAAAGCAGCCTATGTGAATATTCTGTTCCAGAACGATTATTCTAATTTTACCTAAACTATGCATCCATGATGTTATAAAGGCGAAAATAGTAACATTTACTTTCGCCTTTATAACTACAACTTACATTTAATAAAACCCACTATCTTATTTCGACTATTCTGAATATCTAAATAACATTCACTTTTTAAATAATAGCTCAGCATTTATCGAACAGTACAATCTAGAAATATTTGGTGGTATAGGTTGGACAAACTTAAAAGAATTAAACGAAGATGAATTGCTGCTACTTCAAATAGCGATTAACGACTTCAACTATATTACTGTGAATTACAATGCTATTACTCCAACTAAAATGAAGGAACTAAATGCTGAGTTCAGGCGTAGTTGCTTGGCCTCGCTCTCATCGTAAAAAGCACAAAATAAATTGGTTGTCGGTCATTTCCCACAGTCATTAGAGCTGAGCCACTCAACTTACCCATTGAATGATTTAACGAGGTATTTTTGCTCTGGCGACAACGAACTCATAAGAGAGTTGGCAGATATTGGCGTGCTATCAATGGTCAGCGGACATACTCACGATAATTTCGACCGATTGGTTGAGGGAGAATAAGCTGGCTCGCGTCTTAATCCCGTCAGCAGGGCAATGTCTGTTTAGACAAACACTTGACCACAAGTCCAAGTGCAGGCATAAGTCTTAATCCCTTCAGCAGGGCAATGTCTGTTTAGACTCAACAGCTAGGAAGGCAACATTAAGTTGGTTGTCGTCTTAATCCCTTCAGCAGGGCAATGTCTGTTTAGACCAAAAGCCAAGAAGCTTCAACGACTCAATAGCGCTGTCTTAATCCCTTCAGCAGGGCAATGTCTGTTTAGACAGTAGAGTCATGCAAGCACCTCAAGAGTACATCGTCTTAATCCCTTCAGCAGGGCAATGTCTGTTTAGACATAACACAATGTCTTCAACTATCCTAGCAGTATCGTCTTAATCCCTTCAGCAGGGCAATGTCTGTTTAGACAAACGCTTGCCGCTGGGGTGTAAAAGAAGAATCAGTCTTAATCCCTTCAGCAGGGCAATGTCTGTTTAGACGTGGGCGACAGAGCAAAGTAAAAAAGCTTTCAAGTCTTAATCCCTTCAGCAGGGCAATGTCTGTTTAGACAAGTCTGATTTTAAAGTCTTGATTTTCAATAGTCAAACCTTAATCAAACAGATGTTTAAAACGTAAAGATAATATTACACCAAGCAAGTAACAGTCCATCTTTTGTAAACTGCACACATATTATTGAATAATAGTGACATTCATTTTACTCATTTTTTATTACACTATACGCGATACAAACCTTATAAACGCTACAAAATATAATCTTCTAAACGCGTGTCGCTATGGACAATAAGCCACTCATCACGCTTACCTATATGAAAGCTGTTTTCTGATGGGATAAACGGAAGACAAAGTAGTCGGTCATTCTCTTGATCAATTAATTCGAGTAATGTTTGACAAATCGTTTCCTTCTCTTTGAGTTGACCACTAAAAACAAACACCGATTTTTGCAACGCCCATCCGTGAGCGGCGCAATAGCGATAAACTGAACGCAATCTTTTGGGGCATGAAACATCATAACTAATCAACCATAGTGGCTTTGCCATTCCGATACTCCCTATCAATTTGCTTTCTCGTTAGCCGGGCAACACGATTCACTTGCATACGGTGTTCAACACAAAAACGATGCCACTGGCGATAAAAAACCTGTTGTCCTTGTTTATTCAACCGACAGGAATTCTTGTCATTAACAAAATGTTCATTGTTTAAGACACGATTGAGAAATAGATTTGCAACCCAAAGCTCTACCTCTGAACGTGTAATCTCTTTGACATCATAAATCAGGCTTTGCCTGCGATATCCAGTTACATGATGAATACCCAACCCTATATCTAGCCCTTCTGACAACAGTGCTTTGCAATACAGATTGTCTTCTAACGTCGATGTCAGTGACAAAATAGCGTTAATCGGGTCGGAGGGTGGCCGTCTTACTCGCCCTGTAAATCCGAGTTCAGAAAAGACCTCGACATTTTCCCACGCCTTCCAGTATAAGCGCGAGATGTGCGCTTCAGCCATCATGAGGTTTGAGGTATCATTTAGTTGATCTAGTAGGTCATCCCACACTGAAGAACATCTAAGCCCCAGCATCTTCAGGGTATATTTCTGCCTCAAGCAGCGTATACGTACCAATCGCTCGGCTAGGCCCCGTTTTATCGTGCAATTAGACGTAACGAAAAACTGGCGCAATTTAATATCACTTGCTGGTGCCGATAACGGAACAAGGCTCGCATGTTGATGCAGCCTGTGTCCGTTAACCAATAAGCTGATGCCTTTCTCTGCTAACAGTAAAATGACATCAGAACTAATAGTGACCCCCTTTCCCACGATGATTTGATTTATTGATGAATACGGTACAACCTTTTGGCCTAATTCTGGGTGAAAGCACCGTAAGAGCCCATCACACAACGAAAGCTCGTACCCCTTTTCATCCAAGACTAATAAAGTCAACGTACACTCCCTATACTAAAAACGTCCTCAACATCTTGCTTGGTCACATCGATGTAGGATCTCGATAAGTAAATGAATAGCTTATGGCTCAGTCGCACTATTATTATGCAATAAGTCTATATTTTCCTAATCCAAACGTGGTTTTACCACCGACTTGTAACAACTCACCAATTTTTAGAATTGGAATAAGCGCTTCTAAGTCACCATAGAAACTCACCTGGCCTTTAAGGCCACCAATCGGGAGTGCTTTGCCATGACGACGAGAATAACGCATCCAATCCTCAAAATAGCAGTGTGATTGCCAGTCGACGTTATTCGGTATCGAGTCCAGTGTGTGTTGATAGACTCGATCAAACAGTTCTTGATTGTCATTCACCCAAAAACGGCCTAACTGAGTCAGACGCCTTAAGCTCTGGTTAACCCAAAACTTGAGCTCTGGTGCTTGTTTCTTCACTATATTGCTATTCTGCTTTAATCTTAGTGGCGTAAGGAAGTGCAAAGCAATCTCTTGCTGCTGGCCGGCATGCGCATTTAACTGCAGCCAATCATGTAATGTATGGGGATGAATGCCCGGCTTAACCCCATAAGGCGTTATTGAACTCACCGAGAGCAACCAAAATGACGCACGCTTTTCACCTATGCCCAGCTCAGTATTACAACTCGCTTCGCGCCACGCATCGACGACTTCATTAACGAGTTGACAAGCATCACCGAACAGCGTGATCTCCAACGTTAGCAACTCTCCTTTATACCAATCCACCTTATGATCGCCCTCCGGCGCAATCGCATAGGGCTTTGGTTGCTGGTTATCGTGATCACCATAAAAGACTTGGTAACACTGCTCATCATAGGCTTTTAAGGCTTCACCAAACAAACCATGCCACATCGCCCCTTTAAAAGCTGGCAGTTGTGTATTTTGTTTCAGTTGCACCGTGATCTGCAATTTTACCAATTGGAATTGTGCCGTGATTTCATTAAGGCATGCCATCATAGTGCTACACCATACTCTTTAATAAGCTCAGCAAGTTCTGCTTTTTGATCTTTTTCTCTTCTCTTCGGCTTTTGATGATAGCTATTGTTCCGAGCTAACTGGTATAACTCTTTTGCGGCACTGGATTCTTGGTGATGAACATTATCTAAAAAGAAATGGATCGCCTCGCGAATCAATGGTGGTCTTTCAGAAGCATCAATACCAATAAGGCTCTCATTTAAGTCGAAAACTATATTGGCATGTTTTGACAAACTCGTTTTTCGTACTTCTTCTTCTTTCGCTCTGCGTAATCTCTCTTCTTCTTTCGCTCTGCGTAATCTCTCTTCTTCTTCAGTCTGCTCTTTCTGAATATTGGAAGCTTTTTCGTATTGTCCTTTGTCCCAAGGCTTTTTGAGATCAACTAAATGAGCCAAACGGCCTCGACCAAACGATGCTGCCCCTTGTGTATTATTGACCGCCACCGGCTCAGTTCGACCTACCCCATGTAATTCGGGCAACTTCTCCATTTTCTTTTTTGCATCTTGGTAATCTTTATTATCAATAGACATATAGCGAGTATTCACATCATCATTCTCACCCAGCTTACCTATTTGAAGTAAATACTTAAGCTGCGGTGATGAAAGCCATGCATTATCTCCAGTCGCAGGATATTGCTCATTCATGTGCTGTTCAAACTGAGCGTCAAACTGCTGCTGACTTTGTTCTTTATTAGAAGAAAGATGCGAAATACGAGGGCTGATGCTGACCACTCCCGCACCCATAGGTTTTCCATGCCCAAGTTGATGATTGCTCTTCTTTAAATTTAGGCACCATAGCAGCGCCGACAATTCAACCGTTTTAAGGTTGTGAAACACGACGCGTCCCTTGAAGGATTTACCAACCGGAGCCAGTTCGATTCTCTGAGCGACCTTATCGTTGTCTTTCACATTGGATTCAAGGCCTACTTGCTTAGGAGACTTAGCTATATAGCGCTTGTAGCCAGATAACGCGCCATTGTCACTATCATAATCGCGGTAGCCACTTTCATTCTTATTCTGCTCGATATACGCGGGATAAAATGTGGCTTTTGGCTCGCTAAGGATAATAGGGTTAGATGGATAAAGTGCCGATTCATTCCACCCCTCACTTATAGCATCAGAAAACATTACGCGGCTTTTTAAGCCCAGCCCCTTGTCACGTAAGGTACCAAACATCACCTCCGGGAAATCGAAGTACGCGTCTGAAAGATGTGCTTTGTTTGTAGACTCAATCATCTCATGTATAGAATGTTTGAATGTCACCCTTGACATCTTTGCAAAACCCAATGAATGAACCGTTGATGAATGCTTTTTGATCAACGCAAAAACGGGAATACCCTTATCAGAGTGTTGGTGACTTTGTAGGTACGAAACTTGGTTCCATTTAATGCCGTCAATTTCATCCTCTACACTGGTGTGATTATCAAAAAGGTCGAAAACTTGTTGTGTTACCACCTGAGACTCAGCATTGTGTTTCGGGTAAAAATAATAACTGAATTCATAATCCGCCCGGTCACCTTTACCAGGGATACGCATATTGGTAAAAACAAGATTACCTTCCCCACCAATAGCGAGCCCTTCCGCCCAGCGATTTCTTTGCTTTCCTTTTGGTTCAGTTATCCTTGCGCTCACTGAGTTATTTAAAGGAAAAGAGTGATACTTGCCAATTGAACTATTACTGTTTTTAATCTCTTTCTTTAGAGATAATTTGATTTCTTTATGAGACACTTTGACGAAATTACACGGTGTAAATTTCCACTCATTTTCGACAGAATCAAATTTCACCCAACCTGATTGCACCGTATTTTTAGCAATCACATTGGTAAGGTAATTCCCCTTACTGCTTAAGATATCCCTAAACGAAAAACGTTTATTATCAACCGAGCTAAATTTTCCAAAGCTCGCAATTTCCAGCACATTACGAATCATCCCTTTCAGGCTCGAGCCAGGAATGATTGGATGGCCTAACGGATCGCGAGCAAACTTGACCACACCATTAGCGTCTTTATCACTGCCAACGCATAACGGCGTCTTGTTGATAAGGGTATATTCAATCACTCCAGAATGACCATCTTCAAACGGGTGGTCATGACTCACCAAATGTGCCCATTCTGGCATGTGCACCCATTGTGACAGTGGAACAAAATGATAAGGAGCATGTATTTTATGGCTCATTTTAATGTCTCCTTATACCCATTCGACGAGTAAGCAAAACCAATAAATTGTTGAGCTAGCGGCTCCCAGCCCCCACCCTCAACTTGTTGATACCACAATCGGTAACAAGCTAGTTCAGCGTCCCTGCTTAAGTCACTTCGTAAAGACAGTTCCTGCTCACTGAAACAAAATTTAGTGGCGTTATCTCGTGCCTTTTGGCTGACATAATGAGTAATTCGATAAGTACTGCCACCTATTAATTGAATATGCACCGTAGTTTCGCTATTACAGTATTCAGCTTCGATGAGGTCACTTCGATTGGGAAGGCTTTGACTAATCACCACCGCATCACGATACATTGCCCAACCATCTGTCGGCTGTAGTGTTTCGATATGCCCAAAAGCATCACTAAGTGCCCCTGTAAACGATTCAATTTTGATGTGTGCTGGCAATAACAGGGGCAATTGTACCCCAAGTTCTGAAACCGAATTGAGCGCTAATTGTTGGTATTGTTCTAAGCTCATTTAGCCGTTCCTTTTTCATTCTTGATCACTAAACTTGTTCCTCGGCCGCTTCCTGCGCCCATAGGAAGTAACCCTTGCTCTACATCCCTAATGGTGTCATTTAAGGCACATAGCAGCAGTGCTTCTAAATCTTCTTCTTGTTTAGTCAGGTACATGCTTATGGTAAAACGAGGTTGATAGAGTAACTCTTCGCTGTATAACGCCCCTTTACGAACTCCGCCAGTAAAACGGTCGATACTGTTGTGGTGACGAATTACGATGTGTTCGTATTCAATGTCAGCATCCTCAACCCAGAGTGAACCGGCCACACTCTGGTCATGATCATTATCTGCATACCCCAATAGTGCTTTAAGTGCCTCTGGGCGTTTCTGCCAGATTTCATTCTCGGCATCGCCTGCCGTTTCTGCCCATTGTTTTGCATGTTTACGGTAGTGAAAAGCAATGCGGTGAGCCAGCATACCTTTAATGCTGCTGCCACATACCACAGGGCAAAACGGGATTATTTCAGCTTGTGTTCCTTTCCAAATCACTACGGGTTCAGAGTAAGTGATCACGTTGACTGAATGATTGAGCGACTTGTTTGGTTTCGACAGTAACTCTACTCCCCGACCACAACGCCAATTGTCTAACGCTTTTAATGAGATAGACCAAGAAGGATAGCGATTCACCGCTCCTGAATTAATGCACGTCTTTAATGCATGAGATTTCGGGGGTCGGGATGCCCTCGCCAAGTTCAACTGCTTTCCCGCATCGAGATTACGGTGCAACAGAATCTGATGCTCTTCACTGGCAATGATCTTGACCCTGCCCAGCCCATTACGAGTATTCGCTCCCAAAGCAAAAGTGGGATGTTCCCACAAAGCCAACAGTTGATGCCATTGCTCGTCATCGAGTTGCTGTTCATCTTCCCTATCCTGATTACTCCATTGCAATGTAATACTAAATCGAAGCCCTTTGGGTAACACAATCTGATCGAATTTAGCTCGATCAATCGCGACACCACGATCATTGACCGCGACTCCGTCTCTGTGGTGAGGGCGCTCTGCCAAGCACAAGGCCAGTAAAGGATCGCTTTCCATATGGCTTGGTTCTGTATAATTGTCGACAAGCTCACTGTGGCTATTTAACAAGACCCCATTTGAAATCACTAAACTAGATGCTTGCTCTGTGGTACCAAACCACAGATCTTCTATGTGCTGGCCATCTCCACAAGCCTGTGATTTGGCAAGGTGACGCCACACACCCGCTATTGCAGTGGCAGGAATCATAGGTAAGCCGTTAATATCACGAGCTAATTCGGTATCAAACCCGGTATCACGACGGCCTGTATTAATTGCCATTGGGCTTTGCGTTTCGATAACCAGTTGCGTGACGACTATTTTTTCATTCATCGTTCGTCCCTTTTGGGCAGATTAGGCTTTGCGTGGCTTTTTTCAAACCATTGTCAGTAGACATGTCGTATCGACTCATACGTTCCAGCGCTAGTAGCAGCGTTTCTATCTGAATCTTCTCAGGGCTAACTAACGCTTTAAAATAGTCAGCGAAAGTAACAAGCGTATTTCCTACTTGCCAAGCTACTCCCCAACCTTGTGCATCATTGACGGGTTTACAAATTGCACGACTTAGTTTGTTGTTCATATCTTCAAATAGGATATCGAACCAATCTGGGGTTTTATTGCGGATTGCAGCATGCACTCGTCCCCACTGTGTCCGTGAGGGACCAATCGCACAGGATGCCTTGACGTGGTTATAACTACGACAGCGACTGTAAACTTGCAGAATTTCTCTAATTAATTCATTCGCTTGACGCCTACAGCTATGACCTTGTGTAGTTTGGTCTAGTTTTGTTTTCGCCCAACGTGTTAGAGGCGTTGTTACTTCTGTTTTTTCAACATCTACGACTTCAACACTAACTAACGAACTTTGATTAGAAGAGCTTTCAACAACGATAGGTGAGAATAACAAGTCTTCGTTCAGTTCAGGCCGTTCAGCCCATGAGGGGTTCACATCAACCCAACCCAAACCTTGCTGTAAGTTGAGACCAATACCGTTTTGTTGTAACTGCTCTATCTGATTGGTCGTTATAGAAACATCCTCGAAAACCAATACCGAGCCTTTGCCGATCAGTAGCTGTTCACTATCGAGCCCCTGACGTGCCTGATTAAAGCGGCTAACCGAATGAGTACGAATAAAACTCCGCTCTGGATTTAACTGACCATTAGCCCCTTCAATCAGATCAGCTAGTGATGGCGTATAAGTAGGTAAGCCGTTTTGGGTGAATACCTGACAATCTGACAAACACCATAGGACTAACTGCTGAGAGTTATGGCTAGCCTTATGACTAGGGGGGCTTTGTACAGGCGCTTTAATTTCAGCGATGTCTACCCGACCAAACTCTGCGCTGCGGGAGCGGCCAACCCTTTTCGTTCCGAGCAAGTGCTGCTTCACCAATGCATAGTATTGTTCGGTACCGCATTCAACCCAGCCGGAAAACGTTTGACCCGCTTCGATATACACGTAACTAAATAGCGAACCTTCTTTGACTGCTCCCGTCGTTCTTTGCAGTGCAGTTTTTGTCACATTGCCTTTACGCACTTCCCCGAGGTGTCCTTGTGAACCAAGGTAACCATTGCGACATTGTTTGTATTGAACGGCCTTACGTTCAAATAAGCGTGATGCGTGGTTTGTTATTTTACTCGTATCATATTTTCCATCCGAGACTGGCGTTTCCATTTTCTGGTAGTGCCAGCTCGCGGGAGTAGGTAAGCACAATTCACCATTACAAACAGGGTAACAAGCACTGTACTTCACCTCTCCTGAATGAAATAACGCCCATGATTGCGCATCACTGACTTGTTGATAAAGCGTGCTAGCCACCGTCCCTAAAATGGCACTCCCTGGGATATAATCGAGCCCTAAGTGATTCATTGTAGTGGCCGAGTTTTGGCTGACAATAATGGGTTGTAATGTCGTTAATGTGTAATGTAATCTCACAGGTACGCTTCCTTATTATCTTCCACTGACACCATTACCTGACCTAGCCCTCGGTGCCGTTTCGCGCCGACATGAGTAATCAGCGGTACAACCCGAGTGATCTTGTCCACCCATGTCTCGTCATCACTGTATAGGTCAATCTCTGCGTTCAGTTGCATCGGTACATTGACTTCCATGGAACGCAAACTTGTCTCTTTCGCTACGCCAGAATCATGCTCAATAGCCGTCGAATACAAGACACGATATAAATGTTGTTTTGCTTTTGAATTCTCTAGAAAGAAACGCCTCTCACTCGGTTGCATAACAGCATTACTAACCGTAATAATTCCTTGCGTTGCGATTCCGGTGCCTTCACAACCAAAGAGCGTTGCTACAGTGCAGCTTTGGGTAAACCATTGGTTGTCTTCCGCCTTTTGAAAGGCTTCTCTCAATAAGCCTTTCACCGCACGGCCGGGTAAATATGGAAGTCCTTGCTCATCCTTTAATACCAACGCATCCGCTTTCGCGCCGCCTTCTTCGCCAGATCCAATGTGCCAATCACTTTGGATGTCAAACTTGAGTTTAAAGGTTATGGTATTCATAAATTACTGAGCCTCATCTTGGTTAGATAACAATTGATAATGCCCCATGATTAAGAGGTCATTGATTATGGTTTGATATCCATAATCCGTTTCCCAATACCACTTTTTACTAGAGTCAGACACGGTGCTAGGGTTCAGGTTATCAACACATGATCTAAATTCGTTGGCGCTACCCCTATCTCCGCTAAGATCTAACCCGCGTTCAAAGATACGCTCCGCTTCATCTGGCTGACCATTCGCTATCTCGGTGGCCATTTGGCGCCAACGCGATAGCGAAACCGGGGCATCATCCGCACTTGATTTTTCAACTAAGGCGTCAAGGAAATCGAATTTCCGATGGGATAGGTTTGCTTTTTCGATTAGGTCATTATCTTCAACAAGGTAGGCTCCCTGCCCCATTGAAAAACCACCGTTGACCTGTTGTTCAAAATGCTGAGACGTGGCAACTATCTCATCCAAACTTTGCTGCGATGTGTTCGAAAGACGATGAAATGCTAAAGCTGCCGGCCCGACCTGATTGACATTGTTTAAACCAACTACGCTTTTTGTTAACTTTTTCGCTTTTTCACATAGCGCTTCAACTAGGTTATGCGACTGCATAAACGGGTGGCTAGCTTTGCAATAGAGAATACCGCCACTTGCGGTTAAATAACTGACGCCAATTGATTGCACAGGAAGTTTTTTTATCTCAATCTCAGATTGAACCTTGAACACCTTGCAGAATTGTCGCGCATATCCCAGTGCAAGATCTGCACGACAAAACAATGTGATGTCATCTCCACCGAGCACTATTGGGCGCATAGGTAACATTACTCTTTCGTTACCTTCTGACGTCGCTTGTTGTCTTTTCAATTGGTCATATAGCCATTGTGTTGCTTGTTGAGCAGCCTTTACCGTAGCGATATTCAACGCGTCAGAGAACGCCCGATAAGTTTGACGAAAGCGGCGCTCACTCTCATTGTTTAAGGCAGATTTTAGTTTCATCAACAGAATGCCCAAACCGTTTCCGTCAATATGAATTAGCGCCATGTCTTTTATTGCGTCACGTTGTTGATGATTCAAAACAGCACTATCATCCGCAAACTCAAACTCATCCTCAAAATCGATGGGATAACCGATTTCTCCGCGAAGCGACTCTGGCGTAAACCGGTGTTGTAATGCCGCATCACGTCTAAGTTCGAAGTTTTGATACGCTTGGCGATGCCTCTCAGTATCGACATCTAGGTGCAAAGCAGAATCATCATGGTCCGCTGTCGAGGCTTTTATTGCTGACCTACTCAATGGAATTGCAGCTTTCCCAGTACGAGCAGAACGCTGGACAAGCGCAGGCGCATAGGGGATGTTGACTTTAGGTGTATTTCTGGCGGCGGCTAATGCTTGATGTCCAGAATCTATCGCTCTATTTAAGCAAGTCCCTTGTGTCAAGGCATCGACGAAAACCAATGAGGGGAACATTTGATTGATAGTTAACGTCCATAAAGATCTTAATTTTTCTAACGGCACACTTGATTCGCACGTGGCATAAAAGGCACCACCTTTACAGCGCAGAAACTTAATAGCTTGGGTCGATTCATTTTCACTCAATAAATCTGAGGGTAAATTCGCCGCGTTGAGCACGATATTTAACACGCTATTCTCAGAATTATCGATGAGTCGATCGAGACGTTCACTGGCTGAAATAACGTCTTTTAATTTGCCAGAACCAAACAGATACTGTTGGATGGATTTAACTTCGAATAGATATACGTACAGCATATTAATTTACTTCCCTTTCCATCCTATTGATAAATAAGAATTATAACAAATCACAAAGAAGAAAATATAAAACCATTGTTTCAAGGTATTACGTAAATGGAAGGTTAGAATAATCTTAAAATGTGGCGAAGCTGATGGGCTCGAGCCCATACAACTTAATACCTAGCTAAACTCCACTAGGTATCCATCAGAGATAGCCAACAGCGCTTCGTTGATGTTCTGATCAATTTCAAGCTGGGACTTGTTGCTGAGGTTATTTTTATGCAGATATGCGGCACGAAGGTAAGCCAACGTATCTGTTAGCATTCTGTTTGCACACTCTCCAGATCTGTTTGATTTATAATTAAACCAAATCTTTAGGCTTTCAAATGTCGGTTGGTGAATATTTGCAGAGCGTTCCGCGGTAAGTTGAAACTTTTTCATAATGTGTCCTTTCATGGCTTTCATGGGTTGATGGACACATTATGTATTTACTAAAGCGACAAAATCATCAAGCTCGGATCCGAGCAGAAAAAGGAGAAAGGTGTTAAATCCTTAAATGTCTTTACTCTTCCCAAGGGCTTTGTTGCGTAATTCAATGGAACTAAATCAAGAACCTACGATCTGATCAGCTACCTCCACCCTCTCTCGTACCCCTATGCCTAAGCCTCGTTACAAAACAACCAACTGGAAGCAATACAACCAATCACTCATTAACCGTGGCTCTCTGACCTTTTGGATTGATGAAGAAGCAATAAGCGGGTGGGCGCAAAGTAAACAGAATAAGCACGGGAGGCCGCGTCGGTTCAGTGATTTAGCTATCACGACAGCACTCATGGTGAAACGAGTTTTTTCTATGCCATTGAGAGCGCTTCAAGGATTTATCGACTCGATATTTAGGTTAGCCCATGTACCGTTAAGTTGTCCGCATTACACCTGCATCAGTCGTAGAGCCAAGCAAGTTGAGGTTTCATTTAAGACTAAAACGAGAGGAGCGATACAGCATCTAGCTATTGATGCTACTGGCCTTAAGGTTTATGGCGAAGGTGAATGGAAAGTCAAAAAACATGGGACGGATGGCAAGCGTAGAGTCTGGCGAAAGCTTCATATTGCCGTCGATACCAACACTCATGAGATCATTGCCGCCGAGCTAAGTTTATCGAGGGTTACAGATGGAGAAGTACTCCCTAACTTACTGAAACAAACACGCCGAAGTATCCTTGAGGTGTCTGGTGATGGCGCTTACGACACGAGAGCGTGTCACGCTGCTATTAAGATTAAGGGAGCCATTGCGCTTATTCCCCCAAGAGAAGGGGCAGCCTTCTGAGAGCGTGGTCACCCTCGAAATCTCGCCGTGGGTTGCCAGAAATTATACGGCTCAAATAAGTATTGGAAAGAGCGGTATGGATACCACAAACGTTCACTCTCAGAAACAGCGATGTATCGAGTTAAACAGTTGCTAGGAGGGCAACTGAGCTTAAGAAATTACAATGCACAGGTGGGTGAAACTTACGCGATGATAAAAGCGTTGAACAAGCTTACTGGGTTAGGTATGCCTGAAACTGGCGTTGTTAATGATATG
>NZ_JBFRKQ010000044.1:0-75311 GCF_041469505.1 Vibrio sp. 10N.286.49.E11 | reverse complement strand
AACGAAAGTGGGGGTTATACCTGCTCTAACCACTGAGCTAAGGGGCCGTAGGGCATAGATTATAGGGGAAGCGTTCAATGGTGTCTAGACACTATAAGGGGCAATTCCGCTTACATCTTAGCCACTTAAATCACACAGATAAAAAAAAGGTGAGCCAACGCTCACCTTTTCTTATTTATGCTTAAAAGCTAACCACACTTGAGTGTGCGATTACTCGTCTAGGAAGCTACGCAGAGTTTCTGAGCGGCTTGGGTGACGAAGTTTACGTAGTGCTTTTGCTTCGATCTGACGGATACGTTCACGAGTTACGTCGAACTGTTTACCAACCTCTTCAAGAGTGTGGTCAGTGTTCATGTCGATACCGAAACGCATACGCAGTACTTTAGCTTCACGAGGTGTTAGGCCTGCAAGAACATCTTTAGTTGCACCGCGTAGGCTGGTTGCCGTTGCAGAGTCTAGAGGTAGTTCTAGCGTTGTATCTTCGATGAAATCACCTAGGTGCGAATCTTCGTCGTCACCGATTGGTGTCTCCATTGAGATTGGCTCTTTAGCGATTTTCAGTACTTTACGGATCTTGTCTTCAGGCATTTGCATGCGTTCAGCCAGTTCTTCCGGAAGTGGTTCACGACCCATCTCTTGTAGCATTTGACGAGAGATACGGTTTAGTTTGTTGATCGTTTCGATCATGTGAACCGGAATACGGATAGTACGAGCTTGGTCGGCAATCGAACGAGTGATTGCTTGACGGATCCACCAAGTAGCGTAAGTAGAGAACTTGTAACCACGACGGTATTCAAACTTATCTACCGCTTTCATCAGACCGATGTTACCTTCTTGGATTAGATCCAGGAATTGTAGACCACGGTTTGTGTACTTCTTAGCAATCGAGATTACTAGACGTAAGTTCGCTTCAACCATCTCTTTCTTCGCACGACGAGCTTTCGCTTCACCGATAGACATGCGACGGCTGATATCTTTGATGCTTTGAACAGTAAGAGACGTTTCACGTTCGATCATATCCAGTTTTTGGATAGAGCGACGGATGTCGTGCTCGTTACGTTTGATCTTTTCTGCGTATGGCTTGTCTGAAGCAAGAACTTCATCCAACCATGCTTCGCTAGATTCGTTGCCAGTAAATAGAGCAATGAAAGATTTCTTCGGCATTTTGCCGTACTCAACCGTTTGACGCATGATTAGGCGTTCTTGAGTACGTACACGATCCATAGAGTTACGCAGTTCGTTTACTAGGTAATCAAACTGTTTTGGTGTTAGACGGAACTCTTTGAATACGTCTTGCATCATTGTCGTTGCAAGCATTGCTTTCGGGCTTTCATGGCCGTACTCGTTGATCGCTAGTTGACGATTCTGGTAGCTAGTACGAAGTGCTGTGAACTTCTCAAGAGCAAGTTCAGGATCGATACCTGTATCTTCTTCTTCCTCTTCCTCATCGTCTTCTGCGTCTTCTTTGTCTTCGTCTTCCAGATCAGTTTCAGCAAGTTCTGAACCGATGTGAGTCGCCGTTGGCGCAGCTGTGCCATCGTCGTCTGGGTCAACAAAGCCATTGATTAGGTCTGTTAAGCGAATCTCTTCTGCTTGTACGCGGTCAAACTGTTCCAAGATGTATGGAATAGTGCCTGGGTACTCAGCAACCGATAGTTGAACTGTATTGATACCATCTTCAATACGCTTCGCAATGTCGATTTCGCCTTCACGAGTCAGTAGTTCAACTGTACCCATTTCACGCATGTACATACGAACTGGGTCAGTAGTACGGCCAATCTCGCTTTCTACGCTTGAAAGCGCAGCAGCTGCAGCTTCGGCTGCATCTTCATCTATATTGGCATCGTCATCATTAAGTGCTAGATCATCAGCATCAGGTGCAGTTTCAACTACCTTGATACCCATGTCGTTAATCATTTGAATGATGTCTTCTACCTGTTCAGAATCCACGATTTCTGCAGGTAGGTGGTCGTTTACTTCGGCGTAGGTCAGATAGCCTTGTTCCTTGCCTTTAATAACAAGTAATTTAAGCTGTGACTGCGGATTTTGATCCATAGATGATATCCAACTTCAGGTCTGGTGAAGGACGTTGCATTCTCAAATGCAAACCAATTATGTTAACAAATTTATTAAATGCTGACTAATCAAACAGGGTTACGCTTTTAGATCTAGCATTAAAGCTAGTAGCTCCCTTTTTTCTTCGGCTGATAAACCGACGCTTCTTGCTTTGGCCTGCAGGTTTTCAATTTGTTTTTCAACGCACTGGGCAAGTATATTGTCCAATGAGTCTAAAAATATGTCTTCTTGATTGTCTTCGTCGAGGGGGATTTCCCAGCTCGCGAGACGAGACAGAAGAGCCTCATGTTTATTGTGTCGCCAATGCTCTAATAATTGGCCTGTGTTGATATGGGGATGCGCATGGCATTTATCAAGTACTTCGACGAATAAACTTAGTCCAGGCAGCTGTAAGCCTTTGACACTTGATAAATCCGGTACCATATCAGCATAGCTCGGATTTTGGATAAGCAAAGCGATAACTTCACGCATTGGAGTGCGTTTCAGCTCTTTGTGCGGTTGAGGTATCGGGTTCTGTGTATGAACACGCGCTCGTCTCAATTGGTTATCAAATCCAGTGCGCTCATCGAGCAATTTTTCGAGCAACTCTTGGAAGTAACTGTCAGGGATTTTGTTAATCAATGCGCTAGCGTGTGCGCGCAGTGCCGATTTCCCTTCGGTTGTTCCCAAGTTTAACTTGTGTATTTCAATCAGGTTATCGAACAAATAGGTCGAAAGCGGTGTCGCATTTTGAACAAGCTGTTCGAAAGCGGCTTTGCCGTGTTCTCTTATATAGCTGTCTGGGTCTTCACCGTCGGGCAAGAATAGAAACTTGAGTGTGTTACCGGTTTTCAGGTACTCAAGGGCATTTTCTAGTGCGCGCCACGCGGCTTCTTTACCTGCTCGGTCACCATCGTAACAACAAACCACTGTGCTGGTTTGGCGGAACAGCATTTGAACGTGGTCACCGGTTGTCGATGTGCCCAGTGATGCTACTGAGTAATCAACACCATATTGCGCTAATGCCACTACATCCATGTAACCTTCAACCACAAGTATTTGCGGCGGTTCACGGTAGGCTTGCAGCACTTCATAAAGGCCGTAAAGCTCTTTACCTTTATGGAAGATAGGCGTTTCTGGTGAGTTGAGATATTTTGGAGTACCGTCTTCTAATACACGACCACCAAAACCAATCACACGGCCACGACGATCGCGAATCGGGAACATTACGCGTCCACGGAATCGGTCGTATCGGTTACCTTTATCGTTCTCAATTAACATGCCGCCAGTTACGAGCATGTCTTGGGCTTCTTTCTGTTGGCCAAAGTTCTTACGAACTAAGTCCCACTCATCGGCCACATAACCAATACCAAACTTCTGGACGATCTCGCCCGAAAGGCCACGATTCTTTAGGTAATCAATCGCAGGTTTGTTGGCTGATATTTTCAGTTGAGAGCGGTAAAAATTACTGATGCCGCCCATCAAATCGTAGAGGTTACGTTTTTGTTCGCTGTTGGCTCTTGGTGCTGTTGATATCTCGCCGCTGCGTTGCTCTCTAGGAACATCGAGGCCTAAGAAAGAGGCAAGCTCTTCAATCGCTTCAACAAAATCGAGACGTTCGAACTCCATAATGAAGTCGATAGCATTACCGTGTACGCCACAACCAAAGCAGTGATAAAACTGTTTTTCTTGGCTTACGCTAAAAGAAGGGGTCTTTTCGTTGTGGAATGGGCAACAAGCACCATAGTTTTTGCCTTTTTTCTTAAGTTTCACGCGTGCGTCCACTATGTCGACAATGTCGAGACGCGCTAGGAGATCATCAATGAAACTACGCGGGATGTGTCCTGCCATAAAACCTTAGAAAAATGCACTAACTGAGAGTGTGGATAATAATAGTTTGAATAGGTTACAGATACAAACAAGCCGTGCGTTCCGAAGGATTGCACGGCTTGTTGCAATTTGATTTGGGATTAAGCGAGTTTAGAACGAACTAAACCACTAACTTTACCCATATCTGCACGCCCTTGAATTTGTGGTTTCAAGATAGCCATTACTTTACCCATGTCTTGCATGCCCGCTGGTTGAGCTTCGGCGATTGCGCTATCAAGTAGTGCAATAACTTCTTCATCAGTTAGCGGTTGAGGCATAAAGCCTTCAAGTACCGTAATTTCTGCTTTTTCCACGTCAGCAAGATCTTGACGATTTGCTGATTCATATTGAGCAACAGAATCGCGACGTTGCTTAACCATTTTAACTAATACAGCAAGAATGTCGTCGTCGTTCAGAGTGATCCGTTCGTCAACTTCACGTTGCTTAATTGCTGAAAGAGCTAAGCGGATAGTGCCAAGGCGCGGTTTGTCCTTGGCTTTCATCGCTAATTTTTGCTCTTCTTTGAGTTGTTCAATAAGAGCCATAACTCAGTCCTTATGGATTAAGTTATTAGTACAGGCGAACGCGACGTGCGTTTTCGCGAGCTAGCTTCTTAGCGTGACGCTTTTGAGCTGCTGCTTTAGCGCGTTTGCGAACTGTAGTTGGCTTTTCGTAGTGCTCGCGACGGCGAACTTCAGAAAGGATACCTGCTTTTTCACAAGAGCGCTTGAAACGACGTAGTGCAACGTCGAACGGTTCGTTTTCACGTACTTTAACTATTGGCATATGCCTTTCACCTCAGGGGTTATTCATTATCGCTGGCTACTCAGTACCAAATCAGAGAAGTTACCCATCGAGCTAACTCTCTATTCGCGTTTGGCCATTAACCAGCTTGATCAAAAATGGTGCGGAATTTTAATCCGATCACAGTGGCTTTGTAAAGCACTTTGTCGATTATAGTCTGTACAATATTTGTTTGAAGAGCTTAGGCAGGGTAATATTGCGCTAATTTCCCATTTTAGACGAAAGCGTGCCGAGAAAATTATGCGCATTATTGGTATTGAAACCTCTTGTGATGAAACAGGAATCGCGATTTATGATGATGAGCAAGGGCTGCTTTCTCATCAATTATATAGCCAAGTAAAGCTGCACGCCGATTACGGTGGTGTGGTACCTGAGCTAGCTTCGCGTGACCACGTGAAAAAAACAATTCCTCTTATTAAAGCGGCATTAGCTGAAGCGAACCTAACGTCGAAAGACATTGATGGTGTGGCTTACACGGCTGGTCCAGGTTTAGTGGGCGCTTTGCTTGTAGGTGCAACGATTGGTCGCAGTATTGCTTATGCGTGGGGCGTGCCTGCTGTGCCTGTCCATCATATGGAAGGCCACCTTCTTGCGCCAATGTTAGAAGACAATCCACCTCCATTCCCATTTGTGGCTCTGCTGGTTTCTGGCGGCCATACTATGATGGTAGAAGTGAAAGGCATTGGTGAATACCGAATTCTTGGTGAATCGATTGATGATGCAGCGGGTGAAGCGTTTGATAAAACCGCGAAGCTGATGGGCTTAGATTACCCTGGTGGTCCACTGCTATCTCGCTTGGCAGAAAAAGGCACTCCGGGTCGTTTTAAGTTCCCGCGTCCAATGACCGATCGTCCGGGTCTAGATATGAGCTTTTCTGGTTTGAAGACGTTCGCAGCGAATACCATTCGCGATAACGATAATGATGACCAAACTCGCGCTGATATCGCTTATGCATTCCAAGAAGCTGTTTGTGCAACCTTAGTAATCAAGTGTAAGCGAGCCTTGGTTGAAACGGGCATGAAACGTATAGTGATTGCTGGCGGTGTAAGTGCCAACAAACAACTGCGCGTTGAGCTTGAGGCGCTTGCTAAGAAAGTCGGTGGTGAGGTGTACTACCCACGCACTGAGTTCTGTACAGATAATGGTGCGATGATCGCTTATGCGGGCATGCAGCGCCTGAAGAATGGCGAAACGGCTGATTTGTCTGTTCATGCCACACCGCGTTGGCCTATTGACCAGCTAGAGCCAATTGAGTAATTGACTATAGTGTTTCGATAAACGGTCGCCTTGTGCGGCCGTTTTTATATCCTAGCTTACCGACCGTATGTCGATAAATAATTGCTGATAGAGATTAGGGAAGAAAATGAACAAGTTCACAGTAGACAATCAATCGATGGCGTACCTAGATGAAGGTCAAGGCCCTGTTGTTGTACTCGGCCACAGCTACCTTTGGGATAGTGCAATGTGGAAGCCGCAGATCGAAGCATTAAAAACTCAGTATCGCTGTATTGTTCCAGAGCTTTGGTCTCACGGTGAGTCTCAAGCTGCACCCGCTTCGATGCGTAACTTGAAAGATTACGCTCAGCACGTTTTGGCTCTGCTTGATCATTTAGAGATCGAAGAATTCTCAGTGGTTGGCTTATCGGTTGGCGGTATGTGGGGGACTGAGTTAGCGGAACTTGCACCTGCACGTATTAAGTCTTTGGTTCTAATGGATACTTTTGTGGGTTTAGAACCAGAAGTTGCTCACGCAAAGTACTTCAGCATGTTAGATACCATCACTCAAACCAAGACGGTTCCTCAGCCAATTGTTGAAGCGGTTGTTCCACTGTTCTTCGCTAATGATACGCAAACCAACACGCCAGCTTTAGTTGAAGGTTTTACTCAGCAGTTATCTGAACTTAAGGGTGATAAAGCGGAAGAAGTGGCGCGCATCGGTCGAATGGTGTTTGGACGTCGTGATATGATCGAATCAGTAGAGAACTTTGCTTTGCCTGTTTTGATTGCTGTAGGACAAGAAGATAAACCACGTCCGGTTCTTGAGTCATACCTAATGCACGATTGCATTACGGGCAGTGAATTAGTGGTGATTCCTGGCGCAGGTCATATTAGCTCGTTAGAGCAACCAGAGTTTGTGAACACAATGCTGAAGACGTTTTTAGATAAACATCTGCTGTAAGTTCTTAAATACTGAATAGTGTTGTTCGACTTATACTTACGTCGGTTTAAACGCATCTCGGTTTAAAAATAGTTCGGCTTAGACGTGACAGTTTAAGCCGATTTTTTTTGTCCGAGTTTTGGTTCGCTGCCATCGAGTAGGCGGCGGATATTCTGGTGGTGACGTAACACGATCAAACAGCACAGCATGGCTACTGGCAATGTGTATTGAGGTTTGACTAACCAAGCGTAGAAAGGGGCAAGTAGCACAGTAACCAGTGCCGCTAAAGAAGAGTAACGAAACAAAAACGCCACCACTAACCAAGTCGCCATGATCATTCCGGTTAGATCGAACCCTATTGGGGCGATAGCGCCGAGTGCGGTTGCCACGCCTTTACCACCTTTGAAGTGGAAGAAGATTGGATACATATGGCCAAGACACGCCGCAATTGCGACAACCCCTAAAATAATTGGGTCGATCTTGAGGTAGTAGCCAAGCCAGACAGGGATAGTGCCTTTCAGCATGTCACATAGGAGGACGGCAGCAGCTGCGCCTTTACCGCCAACACGCAGTACATTGGTGGCGCCCGGGTTATTGGAGCCTACCGTTCTTGGATCGGGAAGTCTTAAGACTCGGCATATCAAGACCGCACTAGAGATTGAACCTAGCAAATAGGCTGCAATGATCATGATTAGTGCCAATGGGGTCATGTCTTTCCTTAAACGGTTATAAGCCTAACGATGGGAAAATAATGCTCAATCCAAGAGTAATTGATATCATATCTCGAATTATGCAAATAATACGTTTTTTTCCCCTATATGGGTATCCGACCTCTAAAAGGACAAGTCATGGCACTGGATAAAGTTTTCATTGAACAGCTAGAAGTAATTACAACGATCGGTGTTTACGATTGGGAACAAGAGATTAAACAAAAACTTGTGCTTGATATTGAAATGGCTCATGACAACCGCCCAGCAGGCAAGAGTGATGATGTGGTTGATGCTTTGGATTATTCGAAAGTGAGCACTGCAGTACTTGAGCACATTGCAAATGGCCGTTTTCTACTCGTAGAACGTGTTGCTGAAGAAGTCGCAGAGCTTATTATGACTCAGTTCTCTGTGCCGTGGATTAAAATCCGATTGGCTAAACCTGGCGCAGTGCCACAAGCAAAATCCGTTGGTGTGATCATCGAACGAGGTCAAGCATGACAGTAGCCTATGTTGGTGTTGGCACGAACATAGACCGCGACAAGCATGCAAGGGTGGCATGGACAGAGCTTCAATCGTTAGGGACTAACCTTAAATGCTCTAAAATCTATCACTGTGAGCCCGTGGGTTTTAATAGCCATCCGTTTTATAACTTTGTGATAGAGCTCGACACGTCACTCTCATTGACTGAATTTTCACAGCAGCTGCGTAAAATTGAGTTTAAATGGGGTCGCTCTCAAGATGCGCACAAACTACAAGATCGAAAACTCGATCTTGATATTGTGCTGTTTGGAGAGGAGGTTTCTGAGTGTGAACCAGAATTACCACGCAGTGATATCTACAAATATCCTTTTGTAACACAGCCGCTTTATGATCTTTGTCCTGCGCGAGTGATCCCGCAAGACGGAAGAACCGTCAGTGAAATATGGCAGAAGATGCAGCAATTAGACTCGCTCTCTGTCGTAGATATAAAACTATAATTTTTAAGGTAAGTAATGAGTTATTTTGAAGCGTTTATATTGGCGTTGGTGCAAGGCTTTACAGAGTTTTTACCTATTTCCAGTTCTGCACACCTAATCCTTCCTTCAGCTGTTTTAGGCTGGGAAGATCAAGGTTTGGCTTTTGATGTCGCTGTCCACGTTGGTACTTTGGCAGCTGTTGTTATCTATTTCCGTAAAGAAGTGGTCTCTCTGTTGAGCGCATTCTTTGGTTCAGTGTTTAAAGGTGATCGTAGTAAAGAAGCGAAGTTAGCGTGGATGATCATTCTCGCGACGATTCCTGCGTGTATCTTTGGCTTGTTGATGAAAGATATTGTTGAGCTTTACTTACGCAGTGCGTGGGTGATCGCGACGACAACGATTATCTTTGGTCTATTGCTATGGTGGGTGGACAAGAACTCAAGCCTGCGCGATGACGAATACCAAGCGGGTTGGAAAAAGGCGCTGTTTATTGGTCTTGCTCAAGCAATGGCGATCATTCCGGGCACGTCTCGTTCTGGCGCAACCATTACCGCGGCGCTTTACCTTGGTTTCACACGTGAAGCGGCGGCTCGATTCTCTTTCTTGATGTCTATCCCAATCATCACTCTGGCTGGTGGTTATTTAGGTCTTAAGTTGGTGACAAGCGGTGACCCAATCCATGTTGGCACTTTGCTAACGGGTGTTGCGGTGTCTTTCATCAGTGCTTACATCTGTATTCACTTCTTCTTGAAGCTTATCTCTCGTATGGGCATGACACCGTTCGTTATCTACCGCCTGATTCTAGGTTGTGGTCTGTTTGCTTTCTTAATTATGCAGTAACAGACACAGGCAACGGTCTCGCTGTAAGAATTGAAACAAAAGGCCCGCTTAACTGCGGGCTTTTTAATACGTTTTAGTTAGTGCGGTGACGATTAACTGCTAGCAAGTTCTGATAGAGCGTTTTCAATTGCGATGGCTCTGCGTTTCTCTTGTTCTTCTCGAATATCTTTACCTTTAAAGCCATCGGCAATAATCGCCTTAACTTCGACTTGAAGCGCCGCTTGGTAGGCGACTTCAAAGCGCGCTTTTTGAGGATAAGGCTGATCTTCTAATCCTTTTCGGCCTGCGTGGTCGGCCTGGCAGCAAAGTAGTATATCGTCGAGCCTATCTGGCTTACGCCAAACATCGAACTTGTTGAGAACCTTGAGAAAGGTGGTTGGTTTGAGCTCGCCTGTGCGGTGGATATTAGAATGTTGCTCGCACACTAACAACGCAAGGTCTCTGAACTCATTGGGCACTCTCACTCGCTCACACAGTTTCTTGATTATCTTAACACCTGTGTGGCAGTGCATTTTATGGCTTGGCCATTCAGCTTGTGGTGTGACGCCTTTACCTAAGTCATGCACTTGAGCTGCAAAGCGTACCGGTAGCGATGGGCTTAATAGTGCGGCTTGCTGAGCAACCATCAGAGTGTGAATACCCGTGTCGATTTCAGGGTGCCATTTTTCAGGTTGAGGGACGCCAAATAGAGCGTCAATCTCAGGTAATACGACTGCCAATGCACCACACTCTTTCAATACAGAGAGGAACACTTCAGGGTGCGGTGTACTAAGAGACTTATGCCACTCTTGCCAAACTCGTTCGGCAGTGAGATGTGCCAGCTCACCGGATTGGACGATCTCACTCATCATATCCATGGTTTCAGGTGCAACCGTGAAGTTAAGATGGTGAAGCTTGGCGGCGAAGCGAGCCACACGCAGTACACGAAGAGGGTCTTCAACAAAAGCGTCTGAAACGTGTCTTAAGATACGATCCGAGAGATCTTTCTGGCCATGATAAGGATCGTGAAGTTGGCCTTTATCATCTTGAGCTATAGCGTTGATGGTCAGATCTCGACGCATCAGGTCTTCTTCCAAACTCACGTCTGGCGCGAAGTAACATTCGAAGCCTGTGTAACCAGAGCCTGATTTTCTCTCAGTGCGAGCCAGTGCGTGCTCTTCTTTGGTTCTTGGGTGCAAGAATACCGGGAAATCTTTTCCCACAGCAGTAAAGCCAAGGTTTTCCATCTCTTGAGGGGTACTCCCTACCACGACCCAATCTCTATCATAACTATCAATATTGAGCAGCTTATCGCGCACTGCTCCACCGACTAGATAGCGTTGTAGCCCGTTGTCTTTTGGTAGGCTATCGTAAATTTGCAACTTATCACCTCGAAATGTTTTATCACTGCTGGACTTTACTGCAAGCAATGGTACTTTCCATTAATCGTAATTATAGGGCAGCACATGTATAAGGAATATTTTGGCTTCGTTGAGATGCCATTTTCGATTGTACCAAATTCTCGCTACTTGTTTTTGAGTCAGCGCCATCAAGAAGCGATGCAGAACCTACAAGCCGGTTTAGGCGAGGGTGGGGGCTTTGCGATGCTTACTGGTGAGGTTGGTACAGGGAAAACAACGGTCGCTAAGGCGATGTTGTCTTCATTGGATAGTCATACTCAGGCTGGCCTTATACTTAACCCTACGTTTTCAAATACGGATTTACTAGAAGCTATCTGCGATGAGTTTGAGGTCGAGTACCCAGAACAAGCATCGTTGAAACAGCTCAGTCAGGCTATTCATTATTTTCTACTTGATAGCCATGCCGAAGGCATTCAAACCCTATTGGTGATCGATGAAGCCCAACACCTCGCTGCCGATGTGTTGGAGCAGTTACGCCTTCTAACAAACTTGGAAACCGACAATCGTAAGCTGTTAAAAGTACTGTTGGTCGGCCAGCCGGAATTACAACAGCACTTACAAACCACGCAGCTACGTCAGCTAGCACAGCGCATTACTGGTCGTTATCACTTACTGCCTCTTAATACCGAAGAAACGGGCAAGTACATCGCGTTTCGTTTGGAGACGGCGGGTGGCGAGCAGATGTTGTTTTCGAACCGTTCTATCAAGCTGATTGCTCAATATACGCATGGTATTCCAAGGCTCATTAACTTGGTGTGTGATAAAGCACTGCAGTTGGCTTTTCATGACGGTGAGCAGCTACCGAGCAATGAAACGGTTAACCGAGCGTGTCAGCAGGTTATGTCCTTTCAGGCCGATGTGTATCACGTCGAGAAAGCTCTAACTTCTCGTGTCGCGCCTAAGTTATTCCAATACGTAGGGATTGCGACGTTAAGCGTTGGTCTTGCAATAGCGACCTTTAACTTCGCTCCAAGCTATATCAATGCTTGGTTGCCTACGGATGCATCAAATGGAGCAAAGACGGAAGTGTTAGCACGTACTCAGCGTTCTTTGGTATCAGATGTTCCTAAGTTGGTTGCTGAGCCAAAACCTGCCAAGTTTGAATTGCCACAACACATTCAACAACATTTGATGCAGGGGACCAATCGTTCTCTCGCTATCAAAGACTTGTATACGTTGTGGGGATATCAATCTTCACTGCGTGATGGATTGTGCTTAAGTGAGCCACAAAGTGTTTTTGTGTGTGAGCAGCAGCAGGCCAGTTTGGATACCTTGTTAGAACTTGGTGTTCCTGTGGTACTTAATCTCGACATAGACCAAAAACCAGTGTTTGCTGTGCTGTATGGCGTGTCTAAGGATTCTGTCGAGTTGCTGGTTAATGAAAAGCTGTTGGTGATGCCGAAGCAATCCTTAGAGCAAATCTGGCAAGGCGATTACGTCGCTATTTGGAAGCAGCCGCTGCGAGAGACCCTTAAAGAGGGCTATCAAGGTGAAGCGGTTGCTTTGCTTGATCTACTGCTTTCTGAAGTATTAGGAGAGGTTGTTTCCGGTAATGATGTATTTGATTATGAGTTAAAAATGAAAATCGAAGCATTTCAAACGTGGCAAGGTATGTCTGTTGATGGCATTGCAGGTAAGCGCACCTTAGCAAGATTGCAGAGATTAGCTCAACTCGATTCGCCTAAGCTGATGTCACTAGAAGGGGGCGAAAGCTAATGTCACGTATTATGCACGAACTTAAACAGCCGTCTCACAAGCCATCTTCTATTAATCAGCACTCTCTTAGCAAACCAAGCTTCAAAGGCTACCAGAATCATCATGTTCCTAATTCTGCAAAAGGGATGAGCAACAAGCGAGGTTCATCGTTAGCGATGGGGCTACTCTTAATCTTGGTTCCTTCTTTGTTGGTGGGTGGCGTCTTGGCTTATCAATCGTATATCCAACAACAAGAAGCCGTGAACCAAGCTGCCAATGTCGCTCTGCCAGAATTTAAAACTGAATCAGACATTGAGCCTGAAATTGCGGATGCTGATATAGCAAGCATGGATGCCGTGTCTGAGGAAGAAGATGCCTCGTTCACCGTTCGCCCTGCACCGGAGAGCCAACCTTTGAAAGCACTGCCACGCCAAGAGATGTATGCACAGATTGATTCTGGCGCTAATCGTGCAAACACCGCTGGTGGCTCAGCAGTGATCTTCGCTAATGCTGATAACAACACTCAAATGACAGCCAGTTCTGAATCGTCATCCGTTCAGCCAGGCGCGAGTGATGAAACGACTGCTCTGCAATCAAGCACTGATCAGCAATCAAATAGTGACTTACAATCGGACAGTGATCTGCTGCAAGGGCTAGACCTCAGTGAGTTGCCACCTGATTTGGCATTGAAGCTTGAATCCATTATGGGGGAGCAACAAAGCACTCCTGAGCCGATGGACTCTAGACCCGCAGGGCAAAGAGGCTCTCAGGTTATTGAGTTGGAAACGCACACCAATAGCTTATCAGGCGTCCTTCCTAAGTTAGACCTACAAACTCATATGTACTCGAGCAGCGAGACCAAACGTTGGGTAAAAGTGAACGGCCAAGAAGTGGCGCAAGGAGATTGGATTGGACAAGACATTCAATTACTAGAGATTAAGCCACAATCAGTGATCATAGAGTTCAATCAACAGAAGATAGAAATCCCGGCTCTGTACGAGTGGAAAGGTTAGCGATTTCTATACGTATTTAGATAACAGACAAATAAAAAGGAGCACCTCGGTGCTCCTTTTTGATATTCGATACTGAATTTACTGTACCTGATACAAGCGTTAAGTCTACGCCCAACCGTTTGGTGATTTTCTGCGACGAGGCATGATGTGTGGCAGAACAAGGCCTAGAAGTAGACCAATACCCGCAACACCACCACCGTACATGAAGTACTTCAATAGTAGGTCGTCTTTTTGAGTGTCTAGCTTAGCGCGCAGTTCACGGTTCTCTGTTTGAGAACTCGTTAGCTGTTGGCTAATTTCACTGTAGTTCTGTTCTAGTTCAGCAATCTGCTTGTTACGAGAATCTAGAGAGCTTGCTAGGCCAGCTTTTTCGCTGTCAGCACTCTGACGAGCATTCGCTAGCTTGCCTTTAACTTCCGTCAGCTCTTTCTCTAGCTTAGGCATACGCAGTGCCATGCTTTCTTGAGTGCTTACAAACTTGCTTTCAACCCAACCTTTACGGCCACGGTTGTCTTGAATTTGGGTGTAACCCGTACTCTTGTTAGTTTGTAGGAATGTAATCTTTTCACCAGCATCAACACTACCGATGATACGGAATGTGTTGTTTGGGCCAGAATGCATATAAGTAAATAGTTTGTCAGCAATATAACGGTCTTGTGCAAAGGCAGCTGGAGCCGCAAGCATTGCGAACAAAACTAAGCTAATCAGTTTTTTCACAGTAAATCCCTTAACGATTCAAATTGGGTAGGCGTATGAGTCAGCCTCAATCAGCAAATAATATTTAGTTTCTTTATGCGGTGCAACAAAGAAGGGAGGCAAAGCCTCCCTTTCTGTGCGTTTGAGTCAATAATGACATGGCATTTACATATCGTTACTGAAGCTCACACTGTTCTGACGCTAGTATTCACTAACGCAGTCGCGATTACATAGTAAACGCAGCTTGAATTCCGTAGAAGAACACAACAGCAAGTAGAGCACCTGCAGGTAGTGTCACAATCCAAGAAGCCACGATATTACGTACAACGCCTAAGTTTAGTGCTGCGATACCACGAGCAAAACCAACACCTAATACTGCACCAACGAGTGTTTGTGTAGTAGAGATTGGAAGGCCAGTACCTGAAGCTAGTACAACTGTACATGCCGTTGCAAGTTGTGCAGCAAAGCCACGGCTTGGTGTTAGTTCTGTAATACCAGTACCAACGGTTGCCATTACTTTATGACCCATTGTTGCAAGACCAACAACGATACCGAAACCACCTAGAGGAAGAATCCACCATGCGATAGTACTCTTACCTGTGATTTCACCCATGTGCTCAACGGTTGATACAACAGCAGACAGTGGACCAATCGCGTTTGCAACGTCGTTTGAACCGTGTGCAAATGCCATCGCACAAGCTGTGATAACCATGAGTACAGAGAAGATGCCTTCAACACCTGCAAAGCCGTGGTCTTCTTCGCGGTTAGCGAATTTCTTCTGGATGTATAGGTAACCGCCGATCATTACAAGCGCAGAAACGCCAGCAGCCCAAACCCATGCTTCAGTGTTGCTTAGGTGAAGACCAACGTGCTTAAGACCTTTCTTGATGGTTACAAGTGCAATTACCATTGTTGTAATGAACATGTATACCGGTACAAAGCGTTTCGCGTTAAATAGCGGGTTCTCTGTATCAAAAATCAGTCGTTGAGCACTTACAAATATGACGTAAGCGAAGAAGCCGGAAATAACGGGTGTGATAATCCAACTGCCCACAATACCTTGAACACTGTTCCAGTCTACAGCTTCAGTACCTACAGAAATACACGCAAAGCCGATGATTGCACCGATGATTGAGTGAGTCGTAGAAACCGGCCAGCCCATGTAAGAAGCGAGAAGTAGCCATGTACCAGCAGCAAGAAGTGCTGACATCATGCCGTACACAAGTACATCTGGTTGATGAGCGAATAGAGACGTTTCGATAACACCTTTACGGATCGTGTCTGTTACTTCGCCGCCCGCAAGGTAAGCACCTGCGAATTCAAAGATCATTGCGATAATAATCGCTTGTTTAACGGTTAAAGCTTTAGAGCCTACAGAGGTGCCCATTGCGTTCGCAACGTCATTTGCACCAATACCAATAGCCATCAAGAAACCGAAAGCTGCTGCAACAATAATCAGGACAGTGCCGTAGTTAGCAAGGATATCCATCGTAATACCTAGTTGTTTGATAACAAGCGGAACAAATTTAGACGCAAAAAACCGCTCAGCGAGAGGAATACTCAGCGCATAAGTGGTTTGTTCAAAAAATGCTCTTCGTTATATGGTTAACGTATGATTTAAGATCGAGAAAGCATTACTTCAAGACGAGCGCCTACACGCTGTGCTTGATCTGCAATACCACCAACCCATTCAAGAATTTTGTATAAGAACATGATATCAACTGGATTCAGATCGCCTTCAATTGCCATTAGTTGTTGGCGTAGTTCGATCTGCATCGCATCCGTGTCATCTTCAATTACATCTAATTGATGAATCATTTCGGCAACGAGTGTTACTTCACGGCCTTTAAAGCCAGTCTCAAGTAATTCGTCTAATTCATTGATTACGTTTTGTGCTTGGTTCGCTGCATCTAGACAACGTTTAACGTAAGCGATGAAGTTTTCTTGCATAGGAGCAGGAATGACAAGTTGACGACCATATACACGGCCAGCAATGTCTTTCGCTAGGTTTGCGAGTTTGTCTTGTTGCGTTAATAGCTCCAACATATCGGTGCGATCAACTGGCATAAACAAACCACGAGGAAGTTTAAGGCGAATTTCACGTTTTAGTACGTCAGCTTCTTTCTCAAGGTGAGAAATTTGAGCTCGAATTTCTGATGCTTTTTCCCAGTCACCTTTTGAAGAAACTTCAAAGAAATTAACTAGGTGAGAACAACATTCGTTCACGCATACTACGTGACGCTGCAAAGGTTTAATTGGGGACTTTGCAAATAACCCCATAATTGTATTTACTGGCATGGTCATCCAACCTAATAAATAATAACCTTAAAACAACATACACCATATTCATGGTGAAATGTTAAGCGATGGCTACAAAGTCGCGCATGTTAACCTAATCAATCTCTCATTAAAACTGTTTTAGATCATCATAAGGGCGATATTTCTGACTTGCCGACTTTTCAAATTGGCAATATCCTGTCCCTATCTTCACAGAAAGGTATAACTATGGAAACCGAGATAGAACTGAAGTTTTTTGTTTCTCCTGAATTTTCAGAGACTTTACGCAATAAAATTGCTGAAACTAAAGTACTTCAGCACAGTTGTCGTGAGCTAGGTAACATCTACTTTGACACCGCTGACAACTGGCTACGTAAGCACGATACAGGCTTACGCATTCGACGCTTTGATGACGTATTTGTACAAACCGTAAAGACTGCTGGTCGTGTGGTTGCTGGCCTGCATCAAAGGCCTGAATACAATGCAGAACACGACAGCAACGAACCTAAGCTAGCCCTGCACCCAGAGGATATCTGGCCAACAGGTAAAGACATCGAAACGTTGCAAGCTGAGCTGACTCCTCTGTTCTCTACCAACTTCACGCGTGAGCAGTGGTTGATTGGTATGCCTGATGGTAGCCAAGTCGAGGTCGCATTCGATCAAGGCTTTGTTGAATCAGGCGACCTGCAAGAACCGATTTGCGAAGTCGAATTGGAACTTAAATCCGGTCAAACGGATGCGCTATTTACATTGTCTCGCCAATTCTGCGAACAAGGTGGCATGCGTTTGGGTAACCTAAGTAAAGCAGCTAAGGGTTACCGTCTTGCTCAAGGTTATCAAGGAGATGAAGTCACTCCTTTGACCTTAGTTGATACTGACAAAAGTGATACCGTTGAATCGTGTTTTATTCAATCTTTAGAGCATGCTCTCGCTCATTGGCATTATCACGAGCAGATTTTCACAGAGCGTCAATCGATTGAAGCTTTGCATGAGATCAGTCACTCGCTGAGTTTTATTCGCCAAACTTTCACTATCTATGGCGGCATTGTCCCTAGACGAGCAAGTGCGATTTTACGTCAAGAGTTGAAGTGGCTTGAGCAAGAGCTCGACTGGCTGAAAAGCTATGATCACTTCGAAGATTTGCTCGAAGATAAAGGCCACGTGCTGCGTAAGCTCGATGCACGTAAGTTCTTGGTCGCTGAGCTTAAAGAGATGCAAGAGCAACTGCCAGATCGTGAAGACCTGCTGACCTTGCTGAGTTCTGCTCGATACACCGGTTTATTATTAGATCTGAGCCGTTGGATCTTGTCTCGTGGCTGGCAACCTTTCTTAGATGAAAAAGCACGTGAGCAAATGGCTCGTGGTATCGAATGGTTTTCCGTGCAGCAACTTGATCGTACATGGGCCGATTTGATGGAAGCTTTCCCGCCAGAGCGAGTGATGACTAGCCAAGCGTATATTGATCAGCAATACCGTTTGATGCGTAATCTGTATTCTGGCGTTGGTTTCGCGAGTTTGTATGATGACGATGAACGAAACAGCTTCCGCTTGCCATGGGCCGATATGGTGCAAGGCATTGATGACTTGCTGGCACTTAAAACATTAGAGCCTTTGACTGAGAAGCTGGAAGGCGATGAGAAGCTTCAGCTAGAGCGTTGGTTGGCTCGCCAAGAAGTGTCTATTCTGCATGCGATGGAACAGACACGCCAAATCAGTGTTGAGGTTGAGCCATACTGGCAAGACTAAACTCGATACCTGTATCAATAGAAGTATGAATTTGAAAATAGGGCTCGGGCCCTATTTTTTTGTTTGTTGCTCAAGTTTTTCGAGTCGCTCTAAGATTTTCTGTTGCTGCTCGATGATCTTCTCAAGGTGTTTCTCTTTGTTTTCCGCTCGTTGATTCTCATGATGAGTTGGGGAGGTGATCAAAGAAGTAATCAAGCCTGAAATCATACCAAACACACCGACACCACAGATGATCACCATTGAAGCCACTAACTGACCGGAAGTTGTCACTGGGTAATGGTCGCCATAACCCACAGTACTGATGGTCACAAACGCCCACCATAAAGCATCATGACCTGTAGTGATGTTGGCGTTCGGATCTTTGTGTTCCAATAGCAGGATCGTGCCAGCACCGATAGTCAGTAAGATCACCAAAAGCAGAATGATGGAAGCGAAAGTGGTCTCTTTCCTATTACGAAATAACTCTCTGAAAATACGTTTACTTGAACGCAGAACTAAGATGACTCGCAGAATTTGAAAAATACGGGCGAAACGAAGAGGCTCGATCATTGGGATACTTGCTAAGAAATCGATCCAGTGTACTTTTAGAAATTCTTTTTTGTTTTGTGATCTAAATAGATCAATTGTGAGCTGAAAAAGAAAAACACTACAGATTATAAAATCGAGGCCGATAAGGACTTGTTTCGATTCTTTATCGATCGGTACGAACAATAAGCCTGAGATCACAAATAACGCTAAGAAAGAGAGAATCAGTGACAATAAGCTCATCGGCTTGGTGGCGTCTTTGGTATTATTCAACATTCATACGAGGCTCAAAATAAATCGCGAACTTTGACTGACATAGCCACCTCGCGGATATAGAAGCCATCAATATATAAGAATTAATGGAGAACTGACAATGACTAAACTGTCATTCAAGCCGTGGGAAAGGGTAATCTCTGACGTTCGTCTCGTTCCAAAAATGGTCATGTTGATGATATTCAGCACTATCTTGATCATTTCGAAGCAGCTATGGGACGCAAGTACGTTTTACGATTCATTGCTTGCTGTAACGAACAATGCGCAAGTCGCACAACAGCATTACGAGACTTACCTAGTTCAAGTGGCTTGGCAAACAGCCTTGATGATCATTGTGTTTGTGGTTCTTCTGTTAGCAGCGGCGCGCGTTATGCTGCGCCAGACTCAATACCTTAATGACGCCATTAAAACCATGGCAGATAAGAACTTTTCAGTGCCGATTCAAATGGACTGTAAAGATGAATACGGCGATGTGGCACGCGAACTTGAAAAAACTCGCGTCCAACTGAACGACATGATCAAAACTCAGGTGGCCTCTTCTGATGAGCTGTTTGCTCTGACGGAAGTGATGACCATCAGCATGTCTGAAACCAAAGAGTCAGCTCAAGAAGAGTTCAACGAGATCGATCAACTGGCAACAGCAATGAGTGAGATGACGTCGACGGTGCAAACTGTCGCTGAGCATGCACAAAGCGCTTCGTCATTGACTGAACAGGCATCAGGCCAAGCTCTTACTGGTCAGAAGTTCGTTCAAGGATCAGTGTCTAAGATGAGTGAGCTATCTTCAGATATCGCAGCATCTGCAGCAGCGGTAAACCAAGTAGAAGAACGCGTTGACTCAATTGGCAGTGTGGTTGGTACTATCCAAGGCATTTCAGAACAGACAAACCTACTAGCATTGAACGCTGCAATTGAAGCGGCACGTGCCGGTGAAGCGGGTCGTGGTTTTGCGGTTGTTGCTGATGAGGTTCGTAACCTTGCACAGCGCACTCAGCAAGCGACGGTAGAGATTCAAGACATGATCAGTCATCTACAAAGCAGCGCTAACTCTGCGGTAGAACTGATGGAGAAGAGTGTTGTTGAAGCGGCTGAAGGTGTTGATCTGGTGACTAACGCGGGAAGTGAGCTTGACGGCATTGTAAGCCAAGTCAATCAAATCAATGATATGAACTTCCAGATCGCGACCGCTGCAGGCCAACAGAGCAGTGTTGCTGAAGAGATGAGCGTCAACCTGACCAATGTACGCGAGCTTGTTGAAGCTTCAGTTGTGGTGGTTGGTGAACTGCTCGAGACCTCTCAGCTTATGGAAAGTAACGCGCAAGAACTCGACGGTAAGATTAAGCAATTTAAGGTTTAGTCCTCAGCACCCAATCTTCATCCGTCAAAGGCTAATTCCCAGAGACTGTTTCTCGGTTGTAAGCTCAACCAGATAAGTTAATCGATAAAACGCCCACATTGCTAATGTGGGCGTTTTTTATTGGCGTAACTTTGGTATAACTTATCTTTAGTTATGAAAACTCGTTATTGAAGAACTGAATCGATAAACCGATTGTTCGGCGCGCAGCTTATACAAGGAAGAAACATGCCATTGCCTTCTCAACTCATCACTCACTCCCAGTCTGCTTTTGAGCAATTATTAGAGCATCAAAGTGAAGCCATCAATACTTGGTCTGAGCCACTGACTGAAGATCTTAAACGTGTACTCGGTTTAAGCTGTTTTATTGGTGATTGCCTGCAGCGTGATACGGTTTTATGTGGTGACTTACCTAATATGTTGGCATGCGAAGAACGCGCTGAAGGATACCGAGAACGCTTGGCTGAATTACTTTCTAGTTGCACCGATGAAATGAGCGGTCAGCGCGTGCTGCGTCAATTCCGAAATCGAGAAATGACCTACATTGCTTGGCGTGATTTTATGGGTTCGTGGGAGCTAGAGCAGAGCCTAAATCATCTATCGATGTTGGCTGAGGCGATGATCTTCGAAACCTACCAATGGCAGTACGATATTTGTTGTAAAGAGTGGGGCACACCTTGTAATGAACAAGGCGAAGCACAGCCGATGTTGATCATTGGTATGGGCAAGCTAGGGGGCGGTGAGCTTAACTTCTCTTCCGATATCGATCTGATCTTCACCTACCCAGAGAATGGTGAAACCCAAGGTGCAAGACGCAGCATTGCCAATGCGCAGTTCTTTACACGTCTCGGGCAACGTATTATTAAGGCGCTTGATCAGCAAACCTTCGATGGATTCTGTTATCGAGTAGACATGCGCCTGCGTCCATTCGGTGAGAGTGGTCCACTGGTCATGAGTTACGCTGCGCTAGAAGATTACTATCAAGAACAAGGTCGCGATTGGGAACGCTACGCTATGGTCAAAGCGCGTGTGATGGGCAGTGAGATGTACCCTGAGTATCAAGAGCTTCGCCAAATGCTACGCCCGTTTGTGTTCCGCCGTTATATTGATTTTAGTGCGATTCAATCTCTGCGCCGAATGAAGTCTATGATCAGCAGCGAAGTGCGTCGTCGTGGTCTCTCGAACAACATCAAGCTTGGCTCTGGTGGTATTCGTGAAGTTGAGTTTATCGCACAAGTCTTCCAATTGATTCGTGGTGGACGCGAGCCTAGCTTACGCGGTCGAGGGTTACTCGAAACCTTAAGTGCGATTGAATCCCTTCATCTGCTAGAGTCTGAAGAGGTGGGGCACCTACGTGAAGCTTATCTGTTTTTGCGTCGCCTTGAGAACCTGTTACAAGCCATGGCTGATAAGCAAACTCAAACCTTACCTGACGGTGAATTCGAACAACTGCAGCTTGCGGTTGCCATGCAATTTTCCGATTGGGATAGCTTGATTGTGGCAACTCGCGCCCATATGGCGAATGTACATACCGTGTTCGAAGACCTAATTGGCGTTGATGAAGATGACGCTAATCCGATCGCGAGCCACTTTAGCGAGTTGTGGGATATGGCCCATAAACCCGATGTAATTGAGCACGTGTTGGAACACGACATTGCGGTCGCGAGCCCGCCTGATGCGGCGAAAACGATCATTCAGTTTAAAGCCGATTTGGCTAAAAAGACTCTTGGCCCTCGTGGGCGGGAAGTCCTCAATCGACTGATGCCGAAAGTGTTTCAAGTGCTGTACACCGCTAAGGATGCCGAGTTTGGTTTGTCGCGAGTACTGCATCTGCTGCATAAAATCGTTACGCGTACCACTTACCTTGAACTACTAGATGAACACCCTGCCGCGTTGACTCAGCTAGTTCGCCTGTGTACGGCAAGCCCGATGATTTCGGAGCAGTTGGGTCGTTATCCAATTCTGTTAGATGAACTTATCGACCCTCAGCAACTCTACAATCCCGTGCCTTTAGAGTCTTACAAGACCGAGTTGCGTGATTATCTAGCCCGTATCCCTGAAGATGATATGGAGCAACAGATGGAAGGTCTGCGTCAGTTTAAGCAGACCTGTATATTGAGAATTGCAGCCGCGGATATTGCGGGTGCTCTACCTGTCATGAAGGTCAGTGATCACCTGACCTACTTAGCAGAAGCCATTGTGGAGGCGGGTGTCAATCAAGCTTGGTTACAAGTATCCGCCAAGTTTGGTGAACCGACCCATGTTAAAGATCGCGAAGGTCGCGGTTTTGCTGTCGTTGGTTATGGCAAAGTCGGTGGTTGGGAGCTTGGTTATAACTCCGATCTCGATATCGTGTTCATGCACGACTGCCCGGTACACATCTATACTGATGGAAAGAAAGAGATCGATGGACGCCAATTCTACTTAAGATTAGCGCAGCGTATTATTCATATTTTCTCGACCAGAACTGCTTCTGGCATTTTGTACGAAGTCGATACTCGCCTACGCCCTTCTGGTGCATCTGGTCTATTGGTGAGTCCAACCGATGCCTTTGACGAGTATCAGCACAATGACGCGTGGACATGGGAGCACCAGGCCCTCACTCGTGCTCGTATGATTTACGGTGATGACTTATTGGTATCTGCGTTTAACAAAACTAGGCATGAGGTTTTGTGCTTGCCACGAGATGAGGCAACACTCAAAAAGTCAGTTGTGGATATGCGTGAAAAAATGCGTGGCCATTTAGGCGGTAAAAAAGCCGATCGATTCATGCTTAAACAAGATGCGGGCGGTATTACTGATATTGAGTTCTTGGCGCAATACTTAGTGCTTAGATACAGCAATGAGAAGCCAAAGCTTACTCGTTGGTGTGACAATGTGAGAATCTTTGAAAGCTTGTTGTCGCAAGGGATAATGGACGAGCAACAAGGTATGGCATTGACCAATGCGTACACCACATTAAGGGATGAAATCCACCACCGGAATCTACTTAACCTTGATGCGGATGTGGCGATTGAGAAGTTTGAGATGGAAAGAGAACATGTTGTTCAAGCATGGAAGCAATGGATGGAAGCTTAACCAAGTCATAACGTAGTGACTGATGTGTCTATCTTGATAGGCTTTTACTCATTTATCTATAGTTTAGCCACTGTAATCAGTGTGCTAGACTCTAGCCAGATTCGATTTTTGGAGATCCATAATGAAACCAATTCTACCTGACTACAGCCAATCAGGCGTTCTTGTTGTCGGTGACGTAATGCTTGACCGTTACTGGTATGGCCCAACTGGCCGTATTTCACCAGAAGCACCTGTACCCGTTGTAAAAGTAGAAAATAACGAAGAGCGTCCTGGTGGTGCAGCCAACGTAGCAATGAATATTGCTTCTCTTGGTGGCCATGCTCATATCGTTGGTTTGACCGGTAAAGATGAGCCTGCTGAGGTGTTAAAAAATACCTTAGGCGCACTAAAGGTTAAATGTGATTTCGTTGAGTTAGAAGATTACCCAACCATTACTAAACTGCGAGTGATGAGCCGTGGTCAGCAGCTAATTCGCCTTGATTTTGAAGATAAATTTGAGAATACGGATCCTGAGCTGGTTTTATCTCGTATGGAGCAAGCGCTTCCAAATGTGCGCTCGGTAATTCTATCTGATTACGCAAAAGGTGCGTTGGAGCACGTGCAGAGCTTTATCCAAAAAGCGCGCGCAGCAAAAGTTCCTGTGTTTATCGACCCGAAAGGCGCAGACTTTGAACGCTACCGTGGAGCAACGTTGCTTACACCAAACATGGCTGAGTTCGAGTTGGTGGCTGGCAAAGTAAAATCTGAAGAAGAAATGATCGAAAAAGGACTCGCACTGATCGAAGAGTTTGATTTTGAAGCATTGCTAGTGACTCGTAGTGAACATGGTATGACACTACTTCGCAAAGGTTTAGAACCATTCCATTTGCCGACTCAAGCGAAAGAAGTGTATGACGTGACGGGTGCAGGCGATACGGTTATCTCGGTACTGGCGGCTTCTGTTGCTGCTGGCAAGCCACTGGACGAGGCGTGTGCACTGGCGAACGCTGCTGCAGGTGTGGTAGTGGGTAAGCTTGGTACATCTACTCTATCTACGATTGAGCTAGCGGAAGCGATTCACGGTAGTCAAGACACAGACTACGGTGTTATCTCTGAAGCGGCACTGGTTGAAGCGGTGAAGCGTGCTCGTGCGAAAGGCGAGAAAGTGGTGATGACCAATGGCTGCTTTGATATTCTGCATGCTGGTCATGTTTCTTACATGAACCATGCGGCTGAGTTGGGCGATCGTTTGATCGTTGCGGTGAATACTGACGAATCAGTGAAACGCTTGAAAGGCCCTGGTCGCCCTGTGAACCCAACTGATCGTCGTATGGCGGTATTGGCTGGCTTAGGTGCAGTTGATTGGGTTGTGCCATTCTCTGAAGATACCCCTCAACGTTTAATCTCTGAGGTATTGCCAAGCATTCTTGTGAAAGGTGGTGATTACAAGCCTGAAGAGATTGCTGGTGGTGCGGAAGTGATTGCTGCTGGTGGTGAAGTGAAAGTACTTAACTTTGAAGATGGTTGCTCTACCACTGAAATCATTAAAGCGATTAAAGGTGGTCGAGGCTAACTCTTAGCCTTCCCGTTTTCTAGTCTCAAGGCTTAACTTTGAGCTAGGTTGAGAATTAGCTTTCAATAGATAATAAAAATGCCGCTCAATGAGCGGCATTTTTGTAGGGGTAACTTAAGTAATTAATAATTACTTACTTGCTACTTTTAGACCTGCGTTTACATCAACAATGTCTTGTTCGCTTAGCGTACCAACCGCTTGACGAAGCTGAAGTACACTTAGGATGTAGTTGTAACGAGCATCTGAAAGATTTTTGTTCGCATCGTATAGACGACGAGTCGAGTCTAGTACGTCAACGATAGTACGAGTACCTACATCAAAACCAGCTTCTGTTGCTTCTAAAGCAGACTGAGCAGAAACTACAGACTGTTCGTAAGCGCGTAGAGCACCGATCGAAGCACTGATGTTGTTGTTGAATGCACGTACGTCTTTTACAACGCTACGGTAAGTCGCTTCTAGATCTTCACTTGCTGCAACGTAGTTGTATTCAGCCTGTTTAGTCAAAGAAGTTGTGCTACCACCCGTGTATAGAGGTACAACTAAGTTCAAACCGATGTTTAGGTTATCAGAGTCGTAATCATTTGTGCTGTTAGAACTGTCGGTTTGTTCTGCAAGACCGTAGCTACCATCTAACGTTAAGCTTGGTAGGTGACCAGAGCTCGCTAGAGATATGTTATCTTTTGCTACGTCTTGAGAGATACGTGCAGCCAATAAGCTAAGGTTCTTTTGTTCTGCTTGTTCAACAAGTGCAACAGCAGACTCAGAAGATTTGCTTGCTGAGAAACGATCAGTATCTAGGATGCTTAGGTTAGAGTGTTCCTGACCTGTAATCTCACGTAGACCTTCGTAGCTATTTGTTAGGTCGTTCTCTGCAAGAACTTCATCAGCCAAAACGCCATCGTACTGAGCTTGTGCATCGTGTACATCGGTGATTGCTGAAAGACCCACTTCAAAACGTTGCTTAGTTTGTTCTAGTTGACGAGCAACCGCTGCTTTTTCTGCACGAACAAACTCTAGGTTATCTTGAGCTCTAAGTACTTCGAAGTATGCTGTTGCAACACGAAGGATCAAAGCTTGTTGTTCTGCCGCGTAAGCTGAATCAGATTGACGAGCAGTTTTCTCTGCCGTGTCTAGAGTGATCCAAGAAGAACGCTGGTAAAGCTCTTGACTGAAACCAATTCCAACACCCCATTGGTTGTTGTCATTACTTGCGTCTTTATAGTCACCACGATTAATGTCGTAGTTCGCAGTCAAATTGATTTGCGGTAACAAAGAGCTACGACTTGACGTTACTGCTTCAAAAGCGGCATCGCGCTGCGCTGCTGAACGAAGAAGTTGTGGATCGTTCTGTTTTGCTTGGTCGTAAACTTCAGCTAGCGTATCAGCAAAAGCTGACGAACTCAGGCTGCCAATTGCTGCACTGATAAATAGTGGAAGCAGTTTTTTCATTTTCCTATTCCTGCCTTTTATGGAATTTTCTTTAGAAGAGTTTAACCCAGTTTGGTGGTAATTTACTCGAAACTTTGCACTTTTTTACAGTTAACTGTCCACTTGTGCAATATTTATTTTTTAAAACTTAACTTTAATTATAAATTTTATATAAAAAGTTGAACCTTATCCTTGGTAGTTAACTCGGACAATGAGTAAACTATAAAGATCACTTAGTGAGGTACCAAATGCAACAGTATGACAATCAACGACATGAGTTTACTCCGCAAGATGTGGAAATAGTCTCAAAAGAGACGCTGTTTCGTGGTTTTTTCAAAATGGTCAAGTACACATTTAAACATAGACTATTTGAGGGAGGCTGGAGCCAACCAATAGAGCGTGAGATGTTTGAGCGTGGACATGCTGCCGCTTTGCTACCTTATGATCCTGTGCGTGACGAAGTTGTGATCGTCGAACAGATCCGTGTTGGTGCCCTAGAGCATGAGAACCCATGGCAATACGAAATTGTTGCTGGGATCATTGATACCGATGAATCACCACAAGATGTCGCTCGTCGTGAGGCGATGGAAGAAGCCGGAGTCGAAGTCGGATCTGTATTGCCTATTACTTCGTATTATCCTTCATCTGGTGGTTGCTCTGAAAAGCTCGACGTCTTTGTTGGCTGTGTTGATGCAACGACAGCCAAAGGGGTACACGGATTGGACTACGAAGGTGAAGACATTCGTGTACAAGTGATGAGTCGCGAAGCTGCTTATCAGTTGGTAAAAGATGGTGTATTTGAAAATGGAGCCACGATCATTGCGCTACAGTGGCTACAATTGAACTACCAAGAATTACAGTCAGACTGGATAGATTAACGTCATGCCAAATATCGCGGTCAAAAAACCGTATCATGTTGATCTTGCTGAATTGATGCGAGTTTACGAGACTAACTATGCCAAACTGAACGCTTTGTTACCGGTTGGGCATGAGGTTGGTGACGTTCGCTGTTACCAAGCCGTTAATATGGTGTATCAATTGACAGTGAATGAGGTCACAAAATACACCACATTAATAGATATATGTCAGAGTGATGCGATGCCAGTGTTTCCTTTGCCAAAAATGTCTGTCAGGCTATATCACGACGCTCGAGTTGCAGAAGTGTGCGCTAGCGGGGATTTTTCGCGAGTCAAAGCGAAATATGACTACCCCAACACTAAGCTTCTGCAAAAGGACGAGAAATTTCAATTGAATAAATTTCTTGGGGAATGGTTAACGTTTTGTTTAAAAACGGGTATCAGCCGAACCCCAATTGCCTTTTAATTGAGCCTATTTATCAACACTTTTAAAGTCTAAACAGTAACGTATCTGGATTTGTTATTTTGGAATTATCACACACTTCAAAATTTGATGAGAGCACTATTAAGCTTGTGCAGCTAACGGACACGCATTTATTTGCGCCGAGCAATGGCAGCTTATTAAGCATCAACACTCAAGATAGCTTTCGTGCTGTAGTCGATGGCATTGTTAGTCAGGGCTTTGACTATCAAGCGATTTTAGCAACCGGTGATATATCTCAAGATCACAGTGCTGAGTCGTACCAGAAATTTGAGTCAGGGATTCAGCCTTTGGAAAAGCCATGCTATTGGCTGCCAGGGAACCATGACTTTAAGCCTAATATGGGCAGTGTTTTACCATCACCACAAATACAGTGTGTTGAGCATGTCTTGCTAGGCGATAACTGGCAGATGGTGATGCTAGACTCGCAGGTGGTTGGTGTGCCTCATGGTCGCCTCAGCGATCAACAGCTTGACCTATTAGAACAGAAGCTGACGGAGTTCCCTGAACGTAATACCTTGGTTCTATTGCACCACCATCCATTGTTGGTTGGCAGCGCATGGTTAGATCAACATAACCTAAAAGACGCCGATCAATTTTGGGATGTGGTTCAACAGCACACCAATGTTAAAGCCGTACTGTGTGGTCACGTTCATCAAGACATGAACCGAGATCATCATGGTGTACAAGTCATGGCAACACCGTCGACTTGTGTGCAATTCAAACCTAACTCAGATGACTTCGCGGTTGATACTTTGTCTCCGGGCTGGAGAGAGATTGAATTACATCAAGACGGTACCGTTAGCACGCAAGTTCGTCGTCTGCCTCATGGGCAGTTCTTGCCTGACTTTAAGGCTGCTGGTTACTAATGAAGGCGGTTATTGATGCCAGGCTCTAATCAACAAGCTAATAAGCCATCGCTGCTTCTCTATATTCACGGATTTAACAGCTCATCACGTTCTCATAAAGCGAATGTGATGGCAGATTACTGTGCGGAGCATCGCGCTGATATTAAAGTCGTAACCCCTCAACTGCCGAGTTTCCCTCAACAAGCGGCACTTCATTTACAGCAGCTGGTGGAGCAATACAAAGAGCAATATCAAATAGCGTTGGTCGGTAGCTCTCTGGGTGGCTATCTTTCAACATGGCTGAATAGCCACTATGGTTTTAAAGCGGTGGTTGTAAACCCAGCAGTGAAGCCGTATGAGCTTCTTGCTGACTATTTAGGTGAACAAGTAAACCCATACACAGATGAACGATATGTACTGGAAACAAAACATATTGATGAACTGAAGGCGTTAGAGGTTTCGGCTATCGCTAAGCCGAGCGACTTCTGGTTACTTCAGCAAACGGAAGACGAAGTTCTGGATTACCGACAAGCGGTAGAGAAGTACCAAGGTGCAACACAGACAGTAGAAGAGGGCGGGGATCATAGCTTTGTTGATTTTGAACGCTACCCACAACAAATCATCACCTTTCTAAATCTTTAATCTGTTCCACTAACCAAGTGATTTTCTCTTGTTTGCCTGTTATTTCATCTATCAATGGTGAAATATCATAGTTTGATGTCTTAGTTTTTGAACTAGCTTGACATCATTACTCAGCTTCCAGACTATATTCCCCAATACTTCGCTCGTTCGCTCTACTATGACGGTTCATAGTAATGATTCTGCTTTAGTGAAACTGGAGCCAGCGAACTGACGCAAACTTTTTGAGTAAACTCCGTATTATGACTGAACAATATAATGCAAAAGACCTCGAGGTACTTGAAGGTCTCGACCCTGTGCGACACCGCCCGGGAATGTATACCGAGACAGAAAGACCTAACCACCTTGCCCAAGAAGTCATTGATAACTCGGTCGATGAAGCACTAGCGGGACACGCTAAGAAGATCAAAGTGGTACTTCATGCAGACCAATCGTTAGAAGTTACCGATGACGGCCGTGGTATGCCTGTCGATATCCACCCTGAAAAAGGGATCTCAGGTGTTGAGCTGATTTTAACTAAGCTCCACTCTGGCGGTAAATTCTCGAATAACAACTATAAGTTCTCTGGTGGTCTGCACGGTGTAGGTATCTCGGTTGTAAACGCGCTGTCAAAACGTGTTGAAGTGACCGTACGCCGAGAAGGTCAGGTTCACGAGATCGCACTTGAAGGCGGTCATGCAGTAACAGAGCTTACTGTGACGGGCACTTGTGGTCATCGTAACAGTGGTACATCAGTACATTTCTGGCCTGATCCTAAGTACTTCGATAGCCCTAAATTCTCGACACTTCGTCTGATTAACAACCTACGTGCAAAAGCAGTGCTTTGCCCAGGTTTAGAAATTACCTTTATCGACAAAGTCGGTGGTGAAGAGCATAAATGGTTCTATGAAGATGGTCTAAAAGACTACCTTGCCGAAGGCGTGAAAGGTTACACCTTGCTGCCTGAAGAACCGTATGTTGGCGAATTCGTTGCTGAAACAGAAATGGCAAACTGGGCGATCATCTGGCAGCCAGAAGGCGGCGACATGATCACCGAAAGTTACGTGAACTTAGTACCGACTAAACAAGGTGGTACACACGTAAACGGTCTTCGCCAAGGTCTTCTTGATGCAATGCGTGAGTTCTGTGAATTCCGTAATTTGCTGCCGCGTGGCGTTAAGCTAACGGGCGACGATATCTTCGATCGCTGTTCGTACGTACTGTCGGTGAAGATGCAAGATCCGCAGTTTGCTGGTCAAACAAAAGAGCGCTTGTCTTCACGTCAAACTGCTGCGTTTGTGTCTGGTGTGGTAAAAGATGCGTTTAGCCTGTGGTTGAACGAAAAGCCACAACTGGCAGAACAGCTAGCAGAAGCTTGTATTGCGAATGCCCACCGCCGTATGCGCGCAAGCAAAAAGGTTGTGCGTAAGAAAATCGCTTCAGGCCCAGCACTGCCGGGTAAGCTAACTGACTGTTCAGTTCAAGACTTAAGCCGTACCGAAATCTTCTTCGTGGAAGGGGACTCGGCGGGTGGTTCTGCTAAACAAGCACGTGATCGTGAGTTCCAAGCAGTTATGCCACTTCGCGGTAAGATCCTAAATACATGGGAAGTGTCAGCAGACCAAGTATTGGCTTCGCAAGAAGTGCACGACATCTCGGTGGCTCTAGGCATCGACCCGGACAACGATGATTTATCCGGCCTGCGTTACGGTAAGATCTGTATCCTTGCCGATGCGGACTCGGATGGTCTTCATATCGCGACACTGCTGTGTGCTTTGTTTACTCGCCATTTCCATGCATTAGTTGAAGCGGGTCATATCTATGTGGCAATGCCTCCTCTGTATCGTATCGATTGCGGTAAAGAAGTGTTCTACGCACTCGATGACGCAGAGAAAGACGGTGTGCTTGAGCGACTATCGCAGAAGAAAGCCAAGATCAACGTGCAACGATTCAAAGGTCTGGGTGAAATGAACCCACTTCAGTTGCGTGAAACCACCATGGATCCAAACACTCGTCGCCTTGTTCAGTTAACGATTGATGACAGCGAAGCGACCAACGAGATGATGGACATGCTGCTTGGTAAGAAACGTGCAGATGATCGCCGTACATGGCTACAGACTAACGGTGATATGGCCGAGGTATAATGGATGTCTAACGAAATTACATATGATGGCGTTGAACAGCTGCCAATGCGCAAGTTCACCGAAGATGCCTACTTAAATTACTCAATGTACGTGATCATGGATCGTGCATTGCCGTATATCGGTGATGGCTTGAAGCCAGTACAGCGTCGTATTATCTACGCGATGTCTGAGCTAGGCTTATCGGCTGCATCGAAATACAAAAAATCAGCACGTACCGTTGGTGACGTATTAGGTAAGTATCACCCACATGGTGACTCTGCTTGTTACGAAGCGATGGTATTGATGGCGCAGCCTTTCTCTTACCGCTACCCATTGGTCGATGGTCAAGGTAACTGGGGTGCTCCTGATGATCCGAAATCGTTCGCTGCGATGCGTTATACCGAAGCCAAATTATCTAAGTTTGCTGAGGTTCTTCTAGGTGAATTAGGTCAAGGCACTGTTGACTGGCAACCAAACTTTGATGGCACGATGAAAGAGCCTCAAATGTTGCCTGCTCGCCTACCTCACATCCTACTTAACGGTATCACTGGTATCGCGGTAGGTATGGCGACCGATATTCCACCACACAACGTGCGTGAAGTCGCGAATGCAGCCATTCACCTAATTGATACGCCTAAGTCTGAGCTTTCAGACGTGATGGGTTTCATTCAAGGTCCAGATTACCCGACTGAAGCTGAGATTATCTCCCCGAAATCGGACATCGAAAAGATCTACCGTACTGGACGTGGCAGCATCAAGATGCGCGCGGTTTGGCACAAGGAAGGCTCTGATATTGTTATCACGGCTTTACCTCATCAAGTGTCAGGTGCGAAGTTACTTGAGCAAATCGCTAACCAGATGCGCGCTAAGAAGCTGCCAATGGTTGACGACTTGCGAGATGAATCGGATCACGAGAACCCAACGCGTATCGTTGTCGTTCCTCGTTCGAATCGTATCGACTGTGACCAATTGATGAGTCACCTGTTCGCGTCGACGGATCTAGAGAAAAACTTCCGCGTTAACTTGAACATGATTGGTTTAGATAATCGTCCTCAAGTTAAAGGCTTAGTTCAAATCCTGAAAGAGTGGATCGAGTTCCGTCGCACAACGGTTCGCCGTCGTTTGCAGTACCGTTTAGATAAAGTACTGGCACGCTTGCACATCTTAGAAGGTTTGCTTGCTGCTTATCTTAATATCGATGAAGTGATTGAGATCATTCGTACAGAAGACGAACCATGTCCTGTCCTAATGAGCCGTTTCAACATTTCTGAAATTCAAGCCAATGCGATTCTTGATATTAAACTTCGTAACTTAGCTAAGTTAGAAGAGTTTAAAATCCGAGCGGAACAAGAAGAGCTTGAAGCTGAACGTGAGAAGCTTGAAAAGCTACTCGGTTCAGAGCGTCGCTTGAATACGCTGATCAAGAAAGAAATCCAAGCAGATGCGGATAAATACGGCGATGATCGTCGTTCACCTCTGATTGAGCGCGCTGAAGCGAAAGCGCTAACAGAGCGCGACTTAGTACCAAGCGAACCAATCACGGTTGTGTTGTCTGAGAAAGGTTGGATTCGTCATGCCAAGGGGCATGAAGTTGACGCTGAAGGTTTGAACTACAAATCGGGTGATAAATTCTTAGCGAGTGCTAAGGGTAAGAGTAACCAGCAAGCGGTGTTCCTCGGCAGTGATGGTCGAAGCTACTCCCTTGAGTCACATTCATTACCGTCGGCGCGAAGCCAAGGTGAGCCAATTACAGGCCGCTTGAACGTCAGCCCAGGTACTTCTATTCGCCAAGTGGTGATGGGAGAGAATGAACAATTATGGTTAGTCGGTTCTGATGCAGGTTATGGTTTTGTTTGTAAGGGTAGCGATCTGCTGTCCAAGAACAAGAGCGGTAAAGCCTTGGTTAACTTGCCACAAGCTTCTGAAGTGATGATGCCAAGCCCTATTGCTGACTTGGACAGTAATCAGATTCTGGCGATTACTAACCAAGGTCGTATGTTGTTGTTCCCGATTAAAGATCTCCCTCAGCTGAGCAAAGGTAAAGGCAACAAGATCATCAACATCCCTTCTGCGAAAGCAAAAGAGCGTGAAGAGTTTGTCTCACATCTTATGGCTATCCCAGAGAATGCGACGCTGACTATCTACGCCGGTAAACGTAAGCTTGGTTTGAAACCTGCGGATCTTGAAAACTTCCGTGGTGAACGTGGTCGTCGTGGTGGTCTACTGCCTAGAGGACTACAGCGAGTGACTCGCATCGATATCGAAGAGCAAAGTGAATCGTAGAGATACTTGAAACAATCTTTAGATAAAAGAAAACCCAGCCTATGAGCTGGGTTTTTTGTACTTGTGTATTAGCAGCTTGAATCATTGCTTACAGAGTTTGCTCTACAGGCGAGCATCTTCGGCGATGGTCACCTTTAAGGTTTTGCTTTCACCTTGGCGCAATATACCCACATCGATAACTGTACCAGGTCGCAGGTCGGTAACGATGTCCATTACACTCTGGCGACCATTTACTTGGTTATCGTTGATACTGACAATAATGTCTTGAGCTTCAAAACCCGCATCGGCAGCCGGACCATTAGGGTCTATCCCCAACACAACGATCCCGCCGATATTCTTAGTACCCAACATGCGTGAGGTGACTGAGTTGATGTCTTGTCCATCGATACCAATATAGCCACGAATCACACGACCATCGGCGATGATCTTTTCCATGATTTTATTAGCAAGCGGATAGGGGATAGCGAATGAGATCCCATAGGTTTCCATGTCGGTAGCTTGCTGGAAAGAGGCGGTATTGATACCGACTAGCTCACCTTGTGAGTTCACCAGTGCGCCACCTGAGTTACCTTCATTGATTGCCGCATCGGTCTGGATAAAGGCTTGATGGCCATCGGCACTGATCGAAGAACGGCCGGTTGCAGAGATGATACCAAAGGTTGTTGTTTGACCTAGGTTGTATGGGTTACCGATAGCCAGTACAACATCACCGACATTGGCTTTGTAATTAGGATTGAGTGGGATCACCGGTAGATTATCACCGCTGACTCTAAGTATCGCGATATCGGTGCGCTTGTCTGAACCGACAAGTTGCGCAGCTGCTACTCGGCCATCTTGAAGTGCCACAACTATTTGGTCTGCTTGAGCCACCACATGGAAGTTGGTAATGATGTAGCCTTTCTCGCTAACAATCACCCCAGAGCCCAAACCTTGTGTGAGCAGTTTGTTTCGATCGCTTTCAGCGTATTTACGGCTATAAATGTTAACCACTGCAGGCGCCGCGCGGCGAACTGCTTGGTTAAATGAAATCTGAAGAGAGCCAATATTATCGACTTTAGGGCTAGTGACGTCAGCGACAATCGCTGGTCTTAAGCTCGGGAAGGCGAGAAGAATAAGCGCCGCTGAAACGAGTCCAAGGGAAATAGAACGAAATAGAAAGGACAGCATGTTTCCCTCTTCAACAAGTAAGGTGTGAAGCCTCCATCAATGGATGACTGATTTGATTACAAGTGAAGCATAGCATTTTGATTGATCTAAAGAAAAGGGAGACTGAGTAAGTTTAAAGCAAACTTACTGAGCCTCCCTGTAATTGCGCTGACGTAAGACTATCGAATCACAAGATAGATAGTTCGGTCGCCTCGCTGGATATTAAGCGCCAGTACACCAGGTTGTTTTTCAAGAATCTCTCTAAACTCAGCAAGGTTCTTAACGGGCTGGCGGTTTACTCCGATGATGATGTCATCTTTCAGGAGTTGATAGGCTTCGGCTGGTGAACCTTGAGCAACATTCGATACCTTGACGCCCGTTGCAGAGTCACTCTCTGTTGTGTTGGTTAACTCAGCACCAGCTAGTCCTTCATGGAGCTTCTCAGCTTGTGTTTTATCATTGGTGGATTCACCAAGCGTCACATCAAAGGTTTTGCTCTTACCGTCACGAACCACACCCAGTTCAATCTGCTTACCAGCGCCGAGTGTTGCGACCTTAGCTCTTAACTCGCTGAAGGTATCAATGCGTTTGCCATTAATAGAGACAATAATATCGCCCGCTTTCAGTCCTGCTTTATCGGCTGCGCTGTCAGGGACGATTTGGCTAACAAAGGCGCCCTTGCTTGATTCATAACCGAGTGCTTCTGCCAATTCAGAGGTCACTTCTCCGCCTTGAACGCCAAGCATGCCGCGTTTTACTTCACCGAAGTCGAGAATTTGTTCTGTCAGGTTTGTCATCATATTAGAAGGGATTGCAAAGCCGATACCGACATTACCTCCGTTAGGGCCAAGAATGGCGGTGTTGATACCAATTAGCTCACCGTTAAGGTTCACTAGCGCACCACCAGAGTTGCCGCTGTTGATTGCTGCATCGGTTTGAATGAAGTTTTCAAAGTTTTCTAGATTCAGGCCGCTACGGCCGAGTGCAGAAACAATACCGGATGTCACGGTTTGCCCAAGTCCGAATGGGTTACCGATCGCGACACTAAAATCACCAACTCTTAGTTTGTCTGAGTCTGCGACTTTTATCTGGGTCAGGTTTTTGGCTTCTTCTAATTTTAGCAGTGCGATATCAGACATCTGGTCGCCGCCGATTAGCTCAGCATCGTACTCTCGACCATCATGCAGTTTTACTTTGATATCGTCCGCACCATTAATGACATGGTAATTGGTCACGATATGACCTTTCTCGGCGTCAATGATGACACCAGAGCCTAATCCGCGGAAGGGACGCTCTCGTGTTTGTTCTGGACCAAAAAAGAATTGAAATTGTTCAGGGATTTGCTGACGTTGTACCTGTTTGCCTTCTACGGCAATACTAACCACAGCGGGGGTCACTTGTTCAAGCATAGGAGCAAGGCTCGGTAATTGTTCATTACCCACACTTAATGGCAGTGCGGCTGTTGCTTTAATGGGGGTGATGATTGAACTTAAGCTTAAAGTTAGCACTGATAAAGCAAGCAAAGGTTTTTTCATCATAAACTCCTCTCTAGTTAAGGTCTTAACCCTCTTATACGTTTAATAAGTATGATAAGTTTCAAATGACCTGAGTGAAGGTTATGACTCAAAAACCTTTGTAAAGTTCACAGAAGTGTTAAATGTTTACGATGCTTTTGCTGTAACAACATCGGGAGCATTCATGATTTCTTTCTTCTGCTCTGTAAATAAACCGGTTGCGCCATTAGCGTAATCTTTCGGTTGTTCCTCAAGTGTCGCCTCTTTTACTGAAGGCTTCTCTTGTGGCTTGTCCGAATGGGCAGCGGCTGTTTTCACAAACGGGTTATCTTGCTCTGGCAGGTTAGGAATCAGCTCTGAGCTTGTTTTTTCCATGTGTTGGTACAGTTTTGTGTAGTCTTTACCTAATGTGTCCAACATTTCTGCTGATTTCGCAAAGTGATCAGCCAGCTCTTGTCGCTGCTGCTCAAGGGCAAACTTTGCGCTATCCAATTCTTTCTGTACGTTCTTTTGTTTTTTGTATTCAGGTGTCATGAGACGAGAAATAGCGACCCCTAAAATAACTCCGACTAGTAAACCGGCAACGGCATACATCCAAGGCATAACAGCTCCTTATTATTGTTTTTTAACATGTTTGTTACTGCTTAGTTACACGTGATACGGCTCCATGGTACTATGAGAAAGCCGCAGTATAAAGAGAAATGCGTGTGCGCTAGTTAGCAGTTTGATGCTGAATTATTCACCACATCACGTTATTCCTCGTACTGTTTGGGCTCATTTTTAGTTGTTGTCTGATATTGCTTTCATTGTGGAAATGTCGTCATGAATCCCATTAAAAAATACGAACAAGATATAAAAGAACATGGATTTCAAAGAGATCCAGCACAAGAGCAAGCCGTAAAATCTTTAGATGAACTCTTTCATCAATTTCAAGATTACATGAATACGCCCATTCCTCAACTGACTCGCTTCCAGAAATTACTAGGCAAAAAGCCAGAACTGCCACAACCACCGAAAGGTCTCTATTTTTGGGGTGGCGTAGGGCGAGGAAAAACGTACCTAATGGATACGTTCTATGATGCCTTACCGACCACTAAAAAAATGCGTGTTCACTTTCACCGCTTTATGTATCGAGTTCATGATGAGCTAAAGGCGCTAGGTAATGTGAGTGATCCATTGCCTTTAGTCGCAGACAAGTTGAAGGAAGAAGCGGACATTATCTGTTTCGACGAATTCTTTGTTTCAGACATCACCGATGCGATGATCCTAGGAACCTTGTTCCAAGAGTTATTCGCTCGAAACGCTATCTTGGTTGCGACCTCTAATATTCCACCTGCGGATCTGTATCGCAACGGGTTACAGCGAGCGCGTTTCTTACCTGCCATCAAGCTCATTCAAGACAACTGTCATATCCTTAATGTCGATAGTGGTATTGACTATCGTCTACGTACCTTAGAACAGGCTGAGATTTACCATTACCCGCTAGATAGCCAAGCGAATATTAATCTCGAAAAGTATTACGCTCAGCTCGTTGGTGAAGATAAAGAGAAGCTTAAGCAGATAGAGGTTAACCACCGTCAATTAGATGTAGTCGAAGCGAGTGATGGCGTACTGCATGGTACCTTTGCTCAGCTTTGTCAGTCGGCTCGTAGCCAGAACGACTATATTGAGTTGTCTCGGGTTTATCACACAGTTCTATTGGCGGATGTATTGCAAATGGGCGCGACTTCAGATGACGCTGCGAGGCGCTTCATTGCATTAGTTGATGAGTTCTACGAGCGCAATGTGAAGCTGATTATTTCAGCGGAAGTGGAGCTAGAAAAGCTATACACCCATGGTCAGCTAGATTTTGAATTTAAACGTTGTCAGTCGCGTTTAATTGAAATGCAGAGCCATGAATATTTGGCAAAAGAACACTTAAGTTAGCTTTGATTATCTCGAATAAGAAATAGAATTAAAAAAATCGTGATTTTGTTCAAAAAGAGGTGATTTTTTCTTCGCTCTTCTCTATAATCCTGCGACCTACCGTTACTGTGGGCCTCTAGCGATGAGTAAAATCACGTTATGCCAAGAGTTTTCCAACACTCGAAGGGGTGATGAATGGTAACTCTTAGACAGTGGGAATACGCGAGTATTCCTTAAGTGTAAATTTTTTAAATAGGTAATTATTAGCATGAAAACTTTCGTTGCTAAACCAGAAACTGTAAAACGCGACTGGTATGTTGTAGACGCTGAAGGCAAAACTCTTGGCCGTCTAGCAAGTGAAATCGCTTCTCGCCTACGCGGCAAGCACAAAGCAGAATACACTCCTCACGTAGACACTGGTGATTACATCATCGTTGTTAACGCTGAGAAAGTTGCTGTAACTGGTAACAAAGCTAAGGGTAAGGTTTACTACCGTCACTCAGAGTTCCCAGGTGGTCTTAAAACTATCACTTTTGAAAAGCTAATTGCTAAGAAACCAGAAATGGTTCTAGAACTAGCAGTTAAAGGTATGCTTCCACGTGGTCCTCTAGGCCGCGCGATGTACCGTAAGCTTAAAGTGTACGCTGGTACTGAGCACAACCATGTTGCTCAACAGCCACAAGTACTAGACATCTAAGGGGATTATGAAAATGGCAGAGAATCAATACTACGGCACTGGTCGTCGCAAAAGCTCAGCAGCTCGTGTTTTCATCAAACCAGGCTCTGGTGAGATCGTAATCAACAAGCGTAGCCTTGATGTTTACTTCGGTCGTCCAACTTCTCGTATGGTTGTTAAGCAACCTCTTGAGCTAGTTGAACTAACTGAGAAACTTGACCTTTACATCACTGTTTCTGGTGGTGGTATTTCTGGTCAAGCTGGCGCAATCCGCCACGGTATCACTCGCGCTCTTATGGAGTACGATGAAACTCTACGTCCTGCTCTACGTGCAGCTGGCTACGTTACTCGTGACGCTCGTTGCGTTGAACGTAAGAAAGTTGGTCTACGTAAAGCACGTCGTAAACCTCAATTCTCTAAGCGTTAATTTTTCTTTACGAAAAAGTACACGCCCCCAGTTTTACGACTGGAATTGTGGTTCAAAGCTCGGCTATATGCCGGGCTTTTTGTTTTTATACCCCCTCTAAACGCTTTCCCTTCCTCGTTTTATTTCCAAATTCTTATATTTTGAAAGCTTTTGTAACCCAATGTGCGCTTTGCCTCATGATTGTTACAAAAAGGTAGCTTTATCTTGTCAAAAAGTAGGGTTTTATTTATCATTTGCCGTCAATAAATAGAACTAAATACATATTTTGTTAGCCATGCTCTTTAATCGGAATTATTTCAATCCACAAGGAGCAAATGGGAGAATGTTTGGATGAGCAACGCGCCTTTAAATAACGGTCGCAGGCGTTTCTTAACCGCAACAACAGCCGTTGTTGGTGGTTTAGGAGCAGCTGCTGTAGCCGTGCCTTTTATTAAATCATGGAATCCGAGTGCCAAGGCGAAAGCTGCGGGCGCGCCGGTGGAAGTGGAAGTCAGTAAGTTAGAACCGGGGCAAATGGTTCGTGTCGAGTGGCAAGGTAAACCTGTATGGGTTGTACGCCGTGCTGAGTCGGTACTAGAAAACCTAAAATCGATCGGTGGTCAACTTCGTGACCCTCAATCTGAAGCTGAACAACAACCAGAATACGCACAGAACGAGTTCCGTTCAATTAAGCCGGAATTCTTCGTTGCTGTTGGTTTCTGTACGCACTTAGGTTGTTCTCCAACTTACCTGCCGGATTCTTTTGCAGAACAAGTTCAGGGTGTTAAGTCTGGTTTCTTCTGTCCTTGTCATGGTTCAAAGTTTGATATGGCAGGTCGAGTATTCCAAGGCGTACCAGCTCCATTGAATCTTGTTGTACCAAAGCATATGTATTTGAGTGACACTAAGATCATGATCGGTGTGGACGAGGGAGACGCGTAATGCAAGGATTGCTTGATTGGGTAGAGAAACGTCTACCCGCGATGAATGCGTATAAAAAGCATTTATCTGAATACCCAATGCCTAAGAACTTTAACTTTTGGTACCTTTTCGGTTCTTTGGCAATGTTGGTATTGGTTAACCAAATCCTTACGGGTATTTGGCTAACAATGAACTACGTACCGTCAGGTGAGGGTGCATTTGCTTCTGTTGAATACATCATGCGTGATGTGGAATACGGTTGGCTACTACGTTACATGCACTCAACAGGTGCTTCGGCATTCTTCGTTGTTATCTACCTGCACATGTTCCGTGGCCTAATCTATGGTTCTTACCAAAAGCCTCGTGAGCTACTTTGGATCTTCGGTATGTTGATCTTCTTAGTGCTTATGGCTGAGGCTTTCATGGGTTACCTACTACCATGGGGTCAAATGTCTTACTGGGGTGCTCAGGTAATCATTTCTCTGTTTGGTGCGATCCCTGTTATCGGTGATGACCTAACGCTTTGGATCCGTGGTGACTACATCATCTCTGGTGCAACGCTGAACCGTTTCTTCGCACTGCACGTTATCGCTCTACCAATTGTACTTCTGCTGCTTATCGTACTTCACGTACTAGCACTGCACGAAGTGGGTTCGAACAACCCAGACGGTATTGAGACGAAACTTCCTAAAGGCACAATGGGCGACGACTACAAAACGCAGTTCCCATTCCACAAGGATTACACTAAGAAATACGACATCATTGACTCTATTCCTTTCCACCCATACGGGACCGTGAAAGATATGGTTGGTGTGGCCGGTTTCCTATTCTTCTTCTGTTATGTGCTGTTCTTTAACCCAGAGATGGGTGGATTCTTCCTTGAGCCGCCAAACTTTGAAGCTGCTAACCCACTGAAAACACCAGAGCACATCGCTCCGGTATGGTACTTCACGCCGTTTTACGCAATTCTGCGTGCTGTTCCTGATAAGTTGCTAGGTGTTGTAGCAATGGGCGCATCTATTGTTGTGCTATTCCTACTACCATGGTTCGACCGTTGTAAAGTGCGTTCTTACCGTTACCGTAGCAAACTGCATTTGATTAACATCATCCAATTCACAATAAGCTTTATTGCGCTTGGTGTACTTGGTGCGCTTCCAGCAACGCCAACATACACGCTACTGGCTCAAATCTTTAGCTTAGGTTACTTCATGTTCTTCGTTCTACTGTGGTTCTACAGTAAAAATGAAGCGACGAAACCATTACCAGAAAGGGTGACATTCAAATGAAAAAGTGGATTGTAATTTTATTTGCTATGTTGCCGTCACTGGTGATGGCAGCGGGTGCAAACGTACCATTAGACAAAGCGAACAATGATTTAACAGACAAAGCTTCATTGCAAAATGGCGCTAAGATGTTCATGAACTACTGTTTCGCTTGTCACTCAACGCAGTACCAGCGCTATGAACGTGTTGCGAATGATTTAGAGATCCCCGTTGATCTTATGAAGGAAAATCTGATTTTCGACCCTGAAGCGAAAATCGGTGACTTGATGGTTAATGCTATGCCTTCTGATCAAGCGGCAAGTTGGTTTGGTGCTCCGCCACCAGACCTAACATTGGTTGCTCGTGTTCGTGGCGCAGACTGGCTGTACACTTACCTTCGTACTTTCTATGAAGATCCGTCTCGTCCATTTGGCGTGAACAACATTGTTTTCCCAAGCGTTGGTATGCCGCACGTTCTTGAAGAACTGCAAGGTATCCCAACACCAATCTACGATACTCATATGGTAGATGGCGAGGAAGTGACGGTTGTTGTTGGCACTGAGACTGACGGCTCTGGCGAATTAAGTGCTGGTGAATACGACGAAGCAGTTCGTGACCTTGTTAACTTTTTGGTTTACTCGGGCGACCCAGTTCAACTTGAGCGTCACGCTATGGGTTGGTGGGTAATGGCCTTCTTAGTAATCTTCACTATCATCGTGATTTTGCTGAAGAAAGAGTATTGGCGTGATGTGCACTAATTGTGCTATAATACCGTGCTAATTCCCAAATTATGTTAATGTTCAATGGAGGCTTTAGGCCTCCATTGTTTTTATTTAAAGTGTACTGGAGGGCTCCATGGCTGTAGCTGCCAATAAACGTTCTGTAATGACTCTTTTCTCAAGTGCTTCTGATATGTATAGCCATCAGGTGCGCATCGTTCTTGCTGAAAAAGGCGTAAGTGTTGAAGTTGAGTTGGTTGATGAAAAAAATCTACCAGCAGAGCTTGTTGAACTGAACCCGTACAAATCAGTACCTACTCTTGTTGATCGTGAGCTTGCTCTATATGACTCGAAGATCATCATGGAATACCTAGATGAGCGTTTCCCTCACCCACCGTTGATGCCTGTATACCCGGTTGCTCGTGGTAACAGCCGTCTAATGATGTACCGCATTGAGCGTAACTGGTATTCAGTTGCAGAGAAGATCGTTAAAGGCAACGCTGAAGAATCTGAAGCAGCTCGCGTTAAACTGCGCAACGACCTACTGACTCTTGCTCCTATCTTCGCTGAGTATGAATACTTCATGAGCGAAGAGTTTAGCCTAATTGATTGTTACCTAGCTCCGCTATTATGGCGTTTACCTGAGCTTGGTATCGAACTAATTGGTCCTGGTTCTAAAGAGCTTAAGATTTACATGAACCGCGTATTCGAACGTGATTCATTCCTAGCTTCTCTAACTGAAGCTGAGCGTGAGATGCGACTCGTTCGCTAAGCGTTTATGGATATTTCTAATATGACTCCACGCCGACCATACATGCTTCGTGCATTTTATGAGTGGCTGGTTGATAACGAACTAACTCCACACCTTGTTGTTGAAGCAACATTACCGGGTGTGCGAGTTCCAGAAGAGTTTGTTCAAGATGGTCAGATCATTCTGAACATCGCGCCTCGTGCGGTTGGACAACTTGAACTGGGTAACGAAGCTGTGACGTTTAGTGCTCGCTTTAGTGGTCGTCCACACTCTGTGATCGTTCCGCTTTACGCAGTACAAGCGATTTATGCTCGTGAAAATGGTGCTGGTACCATGTTTGAACCTGAAGAGGCTTACATGGAAGCGTTTGAAGAAGGGATTGAAGAAAGTCCTTTTGAAGAACCAGAAAAAGGCCCATCTTTGAGCGTAGCAACGGCAGACGTAGATGCTGAAGAGCCAGACTCAGATCCTGAGCCACCTCGTCCAGCGAAAGGTCGCCCAAGCCTTCGTGTTATCAAATAACGTTAGTTATACCAATCACAGTAAGTAAGTGATCAGAAATAGCGCAGGAAAAAAGCTTGAGAGCAAGGCGGAATTTTTTGATAAGTAGTTATTCTACAATCAAAAATTCTAACGCAGTTATCGAAATTTTTAACAAGCTAGAATGATAGATTATTTACTACGATTGGTATTAGATAACGAACCAAATAAAAAAGCAGCGACTCGTCGCTGCTTTTTCTTTTCTGCTATATCGCATTTAGTTGACTGGCTTACGGCTAGTTAACAGCCGTCTCTTCTTCACCGTATTCAAACGCTCGAATAACCTGTTTTACGCCAGATATGTTACGCGCAACTTCTGTCGCGATATCGGCATGCTCTCTAGTCACGAGTCCAAGTAGGAATACTTCTGAATCCTCAGTAATCACTTTTACTTTGATGCCGTTAAGCTCAGCATTCGCAAGCAGAGCTGATTTCACCTTAGTGGTAATCCAGCTGTCTTTACTGATAGCACTTACAGACAAAGGTTCTTTCACTCGAACTTGATTGTGGATGCTCTCAACGCCAGCCACTTCTTTGGCTTGGTTTTCAAAAGCGCGACGTTCTGAATCTGTGGTTGCTTGCCCCATCAACACCACTGAACCTCGGTATGAGCTTGCGGTGACACGTACATTGCCACGGAATGGTTGTTTATTGGTAATCGCTGCAACTTCAAATTCGATGTTGTTGTCGTTCCAAATCTCTTTGGTTGTTCGCGTATCTGTGACTAGGTTTGCAGTAGTTGCAGCACCAGCAATGAAAATGCCAGCACAACCAGACAGAGACAGTGTAAGTAGCGAAACATTAATCAGCTTAAACAGCCTCATAGAGGTTAATGATTTCATTGTGATGCTCCGTATATCACTCTTCGTGGGCAGGGAAGAGTACTTGATCGATTAGGTCACATAGGCAGTGCAGTGTCACCATGTGTACTTCATGAATGCGCGCTGTACGGTGTGACGGGATACGAATCTCTACATCGTGTTCACCAAGCAAACCTGCCATCTCACCACCATCTTTACCGGTAAAGGCGATGATGGTCATGTCGCGAGTTACCGCCGCTTCCATTGCCTTGATGATGTTCTTGCTGTTACCGCTAGTCGAGATAGCCAACAGAATATCGCCAGTTTGACCGAATGCACGCACCTGCTTAGAGAAGATCTCTTCATAGTGGTAGTCGTTAGCCACAGCCGTTAGCGTGGTGTTGTCTGCTGTGAGTGCCATTGCTGGAAGGCTAGGGCGCTCTGTTTCAAACCGGTTGAGTAGGCACGATACAAATTGCTGAGCATTCGACGCCGAACCACCATTACCACAACAAAGAATTTTGTTTCCGTTAAGCAAGGTCGCAACCATTGCTTGAGCGGCATGCGTGATTGCGTCAGGCAGAGCTTCTGCAGCCGCAATTTGGATTTGAATACTTTCTGTGAAACTTTCTTTAATGCTGTCTAGCATGTTTATCCTTGGGTAATCGCGTTTTGAATCCAGTCGATAGTGTCATTCGGCCCTTCAATGGCAACAATATCAAACCTGAAATCTGTAGAGTGCACCGACAAGCCTTGCTGCATAAGCCAAACATTGGCTGTTTTGAGCAGTTTCTGTGACTTCTTGGCAGTCACCATTTCAGCGGCATGTCCGTAGCGGGTTTGCTTGCGGTATTTTACCTCAGCAAACACAACCGTATTGTTATGGCGCATTATAAGATCAATCTCGCCACATTTTGCTATGAAGTTTTCTTCTATTAACGATAAACCGTGGTTAATCAGATAAGATTTTGCCACGGCCTCGTATTTATCACCCACTTGTTTGTGGGTGATGGTTGGTTTGGATAGGAACTTTCGGCTAAAAAGCCCCATGCTCTGCCCAGCTGATTTCACGTTGAACCACACAGTTGTTATCGATGGTTAGCACACCCGTTTCACCTGGAATGCTGTAACCCTGTACGGCTTTCATCTGTGGCAGTGCATCCATTAGGTAGTATGCATCCATTCCCAGTGCTTGCAGACGCTTTTGGCCGTTTGAGTGTGCAGGCCATAGGTCGTTTAGCTCTTTATTAAGCTCGTTTTTGTTCTCAACCAATAGTGGGATGTCGCTGTAGAACACGCCGGTTAGGTCTTCATACTGCTTATCACCGCTGTTGCTGCGTGAGTTTGAGAAAAGAGCGGGCTGGCTAGCATCAGGGTTAATTGCAACTTCAATGAAGGGTTTGATTAGCGTTAGCTCTGAGTTCTTAGCCACAATGTAGACAGAATCGATATCACGACGGCTGCGTGGCTCGGTTTCTAGGTCTAGGTTCAGTAATCCGTCCATTTGAGCGATACGCTGTTGGCTCTCTTGCAAGCCGAATACCTGATTCACATTACGTTGCAGTTGGCGTTTGTCAGAGAACAAGCTGATAGCAACATCGTTGCTGCTGTATTTTTTCCACTCTTCTTTAAACGCTTGCTCAACTCGCTCACCTAAACGTCCTCTTGGCGCAAGGATAAGCGGGTACTTGTAGCCTTGAGCAAATAGGTGCTTCGCTGCCTGAGCGACTTCTTGCTCTGGCGATAGAGCGAGATAACAAATGTTAGTATCTGGTTCTAGTTGCGTTGGAATGTTCAGAGCTAAAGCTGGAATCGAGTTCTCGTGGTTTTTCTGCGCTTGCTGAAGTTTAGTTATGTTGCTCTTAATCAGCGGGCCCACAATGAAATCAACGTTGTTCTCTTCCAGTGTCGCTTTAATCTCAGCAGCACTTTGCACGTTGGTATCCATTACTGTCAGCGTTGCATCTTCTTCGCGTTCTTTGTCGTTCATCATCGCAAAGATGAAGCCATCACGTACCAGTTGTGCTTGCTTACCGTATTTACCCGTTAGCGGCAGCAACAGTGCAGTGCTGGTTGGCTTGCTGATCTCTAGTGCCAAGACGTCAGTGATCGCCTGAGGTGTGTATGTCGCTGCTGGGTGCTGAGGATTCTCTGCTAGCCAATCCGACAAGGTTTCCTGCAGGTTTGGAAGGTTTGAGTTCAGCGTCTTCATGTAAATCGCCAGCTGTAACCAACCTGCGAGAACGTCTTCTGTAGGCGACGTCTTAAGCTCTAGAATCTCATATTGAGAGTAGCTATTTAGGTTCTGCCAAATACGGTCAGCAGCTTGCTGTTGGAGCTCGTCGTCAGCGTCTAGATATTCTGAATAAAGAACTAACTCACGGCTTGCTTCAAAATACTCGCTTTGCATTTCAGAAATGTTCGCGCGTAGCTCGTGATAATCTTTCCACTGCTCGTTCGGAAGTTTCCACCAAGGCTGGAAGTTCAGTTGGCTATAAGCTTGTTCAGGCTGCGAGTTATTCACCAGCAGTTGAGCGCGCGCTAATTGCCATTCCGCTTGTTGCGTTTCGCTCAGCTCTTGTTTTGCTAAGCGTTTAATCAGCAGAGTTGCTTGATCGGTTTTTCCAACTTGCACAGAAGCCTTAAGCGCCATGATTAACCAGTCGTTTTGTAGACTTCCTTTGCTACTATCCGCCTGCATCATGTAACTTTCAGTTGATTGCGCTGGATCTAGTGTAATATCAACGCTCGTTGGTGCTTGAGGACCTGAAGAACAAGCCGCCAATGTAATTGCTAATGCAATTGGAGTTAGTAAGCGTGGTACACTGAGTCTCTTATGGTTCATCGTTGCCATGAGTTCTTTAAATTCCGTATAAATTTGTATCTATATTAATCGTTGAAGTGATGGTAAACAAATGACAGATAACAAAACCTTGCTCACAGAGAGCCCAACTCTCTACATTGTGCCAACCCCAATCGGAAATTTGGGAGATATCACTCAAAGAGCAATTGAAATTTTATCAAGTGTCGATGTTATTGCAGCCGAAGACACACGCCACACGGGTAAGCTGCTTGCTCACTTCAATATATCAACCAGAACGTTCGCTTTACATGATCATAATGAACAAACTAAAGCACAAGTTCTAGTCGAAAGATTATTAGAAGGTCAGTCTATCGCATTAGTCTCTGATGCGGGTACTCCTTTAATTAGTGACCCAGGTTACCATCTTGTCTCACAATGTCGTCAAGCGGGTGTGAGAGTTGTGCCACTTCCTGGTGCTTGTGCTGTGATTACCGCGTTGAGTGCTTCTGGTTTACCGTCAGATCGTTTCAGTTTTGAGGGCTTCTTGCCACCAAAGAGCAAAGGTCGTAAAGACAAGTTCTTAGAGATCGCAAAGGCAGAGCGCACATGCATCTTCTATGAATCACCACACCGTATTTCAGATTCTCTACAAGATATGCTCGAGATTCTTGGCCCTGACCGTGAGGTTGTATTGGCGCGTGAGCTAACCAAAACCTTCGAAACCATCCAAGGGCTGCCACTTGGTGAACTTATTGAGTGGATTGAAGAAGACGCGAACCGTAAACGCGGTGAGATGGTGTTACTGATTCACGGCCACCGTGAAGAAGCGAGCACAGAACTGCCAGACGAAGCGACTCGCACACTAGGCATTCTAACCAAAGAGCTGCCTCTTAAAAAAGCGGCGGCGATGACGGCAGAAATCTACAATCTGAAAAAGAACGCGTTATACAAATGGGGCCTAGAGCATCTAGACCACTAGAAACCTCTTTATAGAGTAGCTAACCTGTATTGAAAAGCTTGTGAGGAGTGATGGTATTGCCGTTATTCCTCTTTTTTTGTCTGAATTGTGTAAAATTCACGCAGTTGCTTAGAGGTTTGCACCATATTTGTGATCTCGCTAGACACTGCACCCTAATCTCTATACAATCCGCCCTCGGAGTTGAACGGGTAATCGCTGCTTTGCTGATGTCCTTCGGGAGACTGACGTTGAGGTCCTTCGGGAAACTGACGTTGAAGTCCTTCGGGAGACTGGTAGAGGGGAGGAACGTCCGGGCTCCATAGAGCAGGGTGCCAGATAACGTCTGGGGGGCGCGAGCCCACGACAAGTGCAGCAGAGAGAAGACCGCCGATGGCCTCATTTCTTCGGAAGGGGCACAGGTAAGGCTGAAAGGGTGCGGTAAGAGCGCACCGTGCGACTGGCAACAGTTCGTAGCAAGGTAAACTCCACCCGGAGCAAGATCAAATAGGCCCTCACATTGCGTTGCTCGCGTATGGGGGCGGGTAGATTGCTTGAGCCTGTGAGCGATTGCAGGCCTAGACGAATGGTTACCGCCGCGCAAGCGGAACAGAACCCGGCGTATGTGTCAACTCCACCTATATAAAGAACCCATCATTACTTAACGGTAGTGATGGGTTTTTTGCTTTATATTGACGTAAATTATTTAGATTTCCTTAGAATCCTTCACCCTGATATGAGCTTGGGTCAAAAATTCCCAAAGCCTATACACAATATGGTGGAGATACGGCGTGAAATCAGTACACTAAAACGTTAATAGAACAAATTATTGCCGAACTAATGGCTCAATCCACTCACTGAGAAGACTATGACAGAAGCATTCAAACATATTTCAGTATTGCTTAACGAATCTATTGACGGACTTGCGATCAAACCTGACGGTACCTACATCGATGGTACTTTTGGCCGTGGTGGTCACAGCCGTACAATCCTGTCTAAACTGGGCGAGAATGGACGACTCTTTAGTATTGACCGCGATCCACAAGCGATTGCAGAAGCGCAAAAGATTGATGACCCTCGTTTTACGATTATTCACGGCCCGTTCTCAGGTATGGCTGAATATGCAGAGCGTTATGACTTAGTCGGTCAAGTGGATGGTGTGTTACTGGATCTAGGTGTTTCTTCACCACAGCTAGATGACGCTGAGCGTGGTTTTAGCTTCATGAAAGACGGCCCGCTTGATATGCGTATGGACCCAACAACTGGTATTCCTGTCTCTCAGTGGTTAGTTGAAGCCGATCTTGATGACATCACATGGGTTATCCGTGAGTTCGGTGAAGACAAACATGCTCGTCGTATCGCGAAAGGTATCATTGCTTATCAAGAGAATGAAGAGAACGAACCACTAACGCGTACCGGTCAGTTGGCTAAGCTTATCTCGGATGTAGCTCCAAAAAGCTTCAAAGAGAAAAAGCACCCAGCAACACGTGCTTTCCAAGCCTTCCGTATCTACATCAACAGTGAACTTGAAGAGATCGATACAGCCCTGAAAGGCGCAGCAAGCATTCTTGCTCCTCAAGGCCGTTTGTCTGTTATTAGCTTTCACTCTCTTGAAGACCGCATGGTGAAGCGCTTTATCCGTAAAGAGAGCCAAGGTCCGCAAGTACCACATGGCCTGCCACTAACAGAAGAGCAGATCAAAGCGCTAGGCAGTGCTGATCTTAAGCCTGTTGGTAAAGCGATCAAGCCTTCTAAAGATGAAGTGGATGAGAATACTCGTTCGCGTAGCTCAGTATTACGAATCGCAGAAAAGCTATAGTCAATGAAGACCTCCAAACCTAACTTAGCCAAGATAATATTTTTTGATTTGATCTCCGTGGGTAAAGTCCCATTGGTGCTGCTTATCTGTATCTTCGCGAGCGCGATGGGGGTCGTTCTCACGACACACATGTCACGTCAGGCAATCACGCAAAAAGACATGGCATTGAGTGAGCGTGAACAGCTTGATAATGAATGGCGAAATTTAATGCTTGAAGAGACGGCTCTGGCTGAACATAGCCGCGTTCAAGCATCGGCAAAACGAGAGCTAGACATGAAACGTCCAGACTCCGACAAAGAAGTTGTGATCACACTGAAATGACTGGAAAAAAGGAAAAAGCCCCCGCGAAAGCCGTTAAGAAACCAACGAAAGAGCGAGTGAAGAGCGAAAAGGACTCGGATCCAATTCTGATTAAATGGCGTTTCAACGTCGTTATTGCTTTTGTGTTGGTTGCCTTTTCTGTACTAGTAGGTCGTGTGGCTTACATCCAAGTCATTGAACCAGATAACTTAATTCGTCAGGGCGACCTTCGTTCTGTACGTGTTAAGGCCATTCCTTCTGCCCGCGGTATTATTTCAGACCGCAATGGCGAACCACTTGCCGTCAGTGTGCCTGTTGAGGCGGTATGGGCTGACCCGAAAACCATCTTCGATAAAAATGGCATGGCCCAAATTGATCGTTGGTATGCGCTAGCTGATGTACTTGGCTTAGATCGACAATCGATGATCAACAAGATCTCCAGCGACAAATCTCGTCGTTTTATCTACCTACAAAGACAAGTTAGCCCAGCAATGGCGAAATACATCCGCGACTTAAAGCTGGTGGGTATTGGTCTTAAAGCAGAATCACGTCGTTATTACCCAGCCGGTGAAGTCAGCGCGCATCTTATTGGTGTGACCGGAATTGATGGACACGGCCTAGAAGGTGTCGAGCGCAGCTACGATAAGTGGCTCACGGGTGAAGCAGGTAAACGTACAATCCGTAAAGACCGTTACGGGCGAGTAGTTGAAAACATTGCACTAGAAGAGCGTGAAGAAGGTAAACCACTCGAATTGACCATCGATCAGCGCTTACAAGCCATCGCTTATCGAGCGATTAAACAGGCGGTAGCCGATCACAAGGCGACGTCTGGATCTGCCATCTTATTAGACGTAAAAACGGGTGCGGTTTTGGCCATGGTTAACGCACCGTCTTACAACCCAAACAATCGTGCTGATTTACAAAGCTTTAAGATGCGTAACCGCGTGATCACCGATGCTTTTGAGCCAGGTTCGACGGTTAAGCCGTTTGTTGTTCTTGCCGCTCTCGAAAATGGTACCGCGGATGCTGATACTGTAATTGATACGGGTAACGGCATCATGCAAATCGGTGGTAGCCGTGTACGTGATACTTCCAAAGTTGGTAAGGCAGACTTGGCGTTAATCCTTAAGAAGTCGAGTAACATCGGTGTGGCGAAGTTAGCACTGGATATGCCACTTGAAGCGCTACTGGGCATGTACAGTTCTGTTGGTCTTGGCGAGATGTCTGGGCTGAATCTAGTCGGTGAGACCGCGGGTATTTTCCCGAACCGTCGACGCTGGTCTAAGTTTGAAATCGCTACCTTATCCTTTGGTTATGGTCTAGCGATTACTCCGCTGCAATTGGCTCATGCCTATGCGACGTTAGCGAATCACGGTGTTTACGAACCTATCCATATCGTTAAAAGCAACGACCAAGATTTCTCAAAACAGATCATCAAGCGCGAAAATGCTGAGTTGGTTTTGAACATGCTAGAAGGCGTAACCCAAAAGGGCGGTACAGCGACAAGAGCTGCCGTGCCGGGTTACCGAGTAGCAGCAAAAACAGGTACATCTAGAAAAGCGATTTCCGGTGGTTATGGAGACGAGTACTTCGCCTATACCGCAGGTGTTGCTCCAGTGAGTGACCCAAGAGTCTCTTTGGTTGTGATGATCAATGAACCTCAAGGTGACCTCTACTATGGTGGCTCGGTCGCAGCCCCTGTTTTTTCTGAAATCATGAAGGGCGCACTGCAAATTCTGAATGTCCCTGCTGATGAAAACAAGTTTCAAGAATAGAGCCAATCAGGATTCAATATGAGTAATAGCCTCACGCTGTCATCTTTACTTTCTCCTTGGGGTGACTTTAGTTCACCTGAGCTGGATGCGATTGCCGTTGAACAGTTGGAGTTGGATAGTCGTGCCATCAAAGACGGCGATATTTTTGTTGCTGTAGTTGGGCATGCTGTTGATGGCCGTCGTTTCATTGACAAAGCAGTCTCACAGGGAGCCAATGCCGTTATCGCACAAGCTGATGCTGAAAAGGCCCATGGTCTGATTGAGTGGTTGGATGCTGTTCCGGTTGTTTACATTAAAGACCTTAACTTGGTGTTATCTGAGTTGGCCGGTCGTGTTTACTCGTCTCAGGCGACTAAGCTGATTGGTGTTACCGGCACCAATGGCAAAACCACTATCACCCAATTGATTGCTCAGTGGCTAGATTTAGTCGGCCAACGCTCTGCGGTAATGGGCACCACGGGTAACGGTTTTCTAGACAACCTTAAAACGGCGGCGAATACGACCGGTAGTGCGATTGAAATACAACGTACGCTGAGTGAGTTGGCTGAAGAAAACGCTGTTTATACCGCGATGGAAATCTCGTCTCATGGTTTGGTTCAAGGCCGAGTTAAGGCATTGGATTTTGAGGCTGGTGTATTTACTAACTTGAGCCGTGACCACTTGGATTACCACGGCACGATGCAAGAGTACGCTCTGGCTAAGAAGAGCTTGTTTACTCAGCATAAGTGTAAGCACGCTGTGATTAATGTTGATGATGAAGTCGGTAAAGCTTGGATGGCTGATCTGTCCAATGCAGTAGCTGTGTCATTGCTTCCGTTATCGGGCTACCAGCAGTCAGTATGGGCATCGGATGTTGCTTATGCAGAGACGGGTATCAAACTCGCTTTTGATGGTAGCTGGGGGCAGGGACAACTGTCTGTTCCTTTAATTGGCCAGTTCAACGCATCAAATGTATTGGTTGCTTTCGCGACCCTACTTGTACTAGGCATCGACAAGCAAACCTTGATCGACACAGCACCTCAATTGCAACCTGTGATTGGCCGTATGGAATTGTTCCAAGTACCAAACAAAGCGAAAGTGGTTGTCGACTACGCGCATACACCTGACGCATTAGAGAAAGCATTGGCAGCACTACGTGTACATTGCTCTGGAAAGCTATGGGCAATCTTTGGCTGCGGTGGTGATCGAGATACAGGCAAGCGCCCTATGATGGCGGTTACCGCAGAGCAGTTCGCCGATAACATTATTATTTCAGATGACAACCCTCGCAGTGAAGACCCGGCATTGATTGTTAAAGACATGCTGGCAGGTTTAAGTGAGCCTGAAGTCGCCTTTGTTGAACACGATCGCTTTCAGGCGGTTAAGTTTGCTCTAGAGCAGGCGGGTAATAACGACATTATTCTTCTGGCAGGTAAAGGCCATGAGGATTACCAAGTATTGAAAGACAAAACGATCCACTATTCGGATCGAGAGTCAGCACTACAACTTTTAGGTATTTCATAATGATTGATGTATCACTCGAGCAGATCTGCTCAGCGGTGTACGGTCAGCTGATAGAGGCTGGCAAATCGAGCAATAGTTTGATCAATGCGGTTTCTACCGATACTCGCACCGTTGAAGAAGGTGCACTGTTTGTTGCTCTTGTAGGTGAACGTTTTGATGCGCATGATTTTTGTGGTCAGGCTGTTGAGGCCAATGCGAGTGCGTTATTAGTTCAACGAAAACTTGACCTAAATATTACTCAAGTTGTTGTTGAAGACACTAAACTTGCTTTAGGTCAGCTAAGTGCTTGGATCCACAAACAATGTAACGTGCCAACCATGGCGATAACAGGAAGCTGTGGCAAAACGACTGTCAAAGAGATGGTCGCGAGTATTCTACAACAACGTGGCAAAGTGCTGTTTACAGCGGGTAACTTCAATAATGATATTGGAGTACCACTAACCTTGCTGCGCAGTGAACCCAATGACGACTATGCCGTGATAGAACTGGGCGCGAACCACATTGGTGAAATTGCCTATACCACGCAGCTTGTGAAACCACAGGTGGCCTTAGTGAATAACGTTGCTGCCGCGCATCTAGAGGGCTTTGGCTCAATTGATGGTGTTAAACAAGCGAAAGGCGAAATTTTTCAGGGGCTTGCTGCTGGTGATACTGCTATTGTTAACCTAGAGAGCAATGGTGGTGACTTCTGGAAAGATGTGCTTGCAGACAAAAACGTACTGACCTTTTCTGAAAGTGATGACACGGCGGATTACTTTTCGACGAATATTCGCATCAACGAGCAGGGTGAAGCTTGCTTTGATATGCAGACCCCGCAAGGCGCTATCGATGTCGAACTTGGCATTATTGGTCAGCACAATGTAGCAAACGCATTAGCGGCAGCTGCACTGAGCATTCAATTCGGTGCCACGCTTGCAGAAATAAAAAGCGGTTTAGCGAATCTTATCTCAGTTAAAGGCCGAGTTGAGGTTCAACAATTAAGTCAGAATATCAAGCTGATAGATGACAGTTACAACGCCAGCGTACCGGCAATGAAGGCGGCAGCTAAATTGTTGTCGAGCTTCAAAGGTCAGCGTTGGTTGATTTTAGGCAATATGGCTGAATTAGGCGATGAAAGCCTTGCACTTCACCGTCAAGTCGGTGAATATGCTGCCCCATTCGCTTTTGAGCATGTACTCACTTACGGTGATGATACCAAGGTGATTAGTGAAGTGTGTAACGGCACTCACTTTGCAACGCATGAAGCGATGATCGCGCACATAGAGCAGCACTTGAGCTTGCCAGAAAACGCGCCACATACCTTGTTGGTAAAAGGCGCCAATAGTGCAGGAATGAGTAAAATAGCCGCTGCTTTAAAGGAGAACTTTTCATGATAATTTGGCTTGCAGAGCTACTACAGCCACACTTTTCTTTTTTCCGTTTGTTCGAATACTTATCGTTTCGTGCAATCGCGAGCATTTTGACGGCTTTATGTCTGTCGCTGTGGATGGGACCTCGTTTAATTGAGCGTCTGCAAATGCTGCAAATTGGCCAAGTTGTTCGTAATGACGGCCCAGAATCTCACTTCAGTAAGCGTGGTACACCAACCATGGGTGGTGTGATGATCCTTGCTGCGATCATCATTACGGTCTTACTTTGGGCTGACTTATCAAACCCTTACGTTTGGGCCGTACTTGTCGTGCTAGGCGGTTACGGTGCAGTTGGTTTTGTTGATGATTATCGTAAAGTCGTTCGTAAGAACACTGATGGCTTGATTGCGCGTTGGAAGTACTTCTGGCAATCGGCTATTGCATTGGTTGTGGCGTTTGCTCTGTATGCTCATGGGCAAGACACTGCTGCGACACAATTAGTGGTGCCTTTCTTTAAAGATGTGATGCCACAACTTGGTTTACTGTACATTGTTCTAACTTACTTTGTTATTGTGGGTACCAGTAACGCGGTAAACCTAACTGATGGCCTAGATGGCTTGGCGATTATGCCAACGGTTATGGTTGCTGCGGGTTTTGCTGTTATCGCTTGGGCGACAGGTAACGTTAACTTTGCAGCATACCTACACATTCCATACATCCCATACACCTCTGAACTGGTGGTGGTATGTACTGCTATCGTTGGTGCAGGCCTTGGCTTCCTATGGTTTAACACTTACCCAGCACAAGTATTCATGGGCGATGTTGGCTCTCTAGCACTGGGTGGTGCGTTAGGTGTGATTGCGGTACTCGTTCGTCAAGAGTTGGTACTAGTGATCATGGGGGGGGTGTTTGTAATGGAGACCTTGTCAGTAATCCTGCAGGTGGGCTCTTACAAATTACGTGGCCAGCGTATTTTCCGTATGGCACCGATTCACCACCACTATGAGCTGAAAGGCTGGCCAGAACCGCGTGTTATCGTGCGCTTTTGGATCATCTCAATGGTATTGGTACTGATTGGCCTAGCGACACTGAAAGTTCGTTAATCCTATGCGAGCCTCTGTATTAGAGGCTCTTTAAAACTATTAAGAGCATCTTGTTTAAATGGAACGTTGGCAAAATATTCAAAATGTAGTGGTTGTGGGGCTCGGTATTACCGGGCTCTCTGTCGTTAAACATCTCGTAAAATATCAACCTCATACGCATGTGAAGGTCATTGATACGCGAGATCTACCGCCAGGAAAGGAATCTTTGCCTGAGTCGGTAGAGCTGCATTCTGGAAGCTGGAATGGCCAATGGCTAGCTGAGGCTAATCTGGTGGTTGCTAACCCAGGCATTGCTTTAGCGACGCCTGAAATTCAAGATGTGATTCAAGCGGGTACGCCTGTCGTTGGCGACATCGAGCTGTTTGGTTGGGCTGTAGATAAGCCTGTTGTGGCGATTACTGGTTCAAACGGTAAGAGTACCGTGACTGATCTGACTGGTGTGCTTGCTAAGGCTGCAGGGCTTAATGTTGGCGTTGGCGGCAATATTGGCATTCCTGCCCTAGACCTTCTAGAACTTGATGCAGATTTATATGTCCTTGAACTTTCGAGTTTTCAGCTAGAAACTACATCGAATTTAAAGCTTGCCGCTGCGGCATTCTTAAATCTGTCTGAAGATCATATGGATCGCTATCAAGGCATGGCTGATTACCGTGAGGCCAAGTTAAGAATCTTTAATAACGCGCAGTGTGCGATTGTTAATCGTGAAGACAAAGATACTTACCCTGACCAGACAATGCCATTGTTGACTTTTGGCCTAGATAACCAAGAGTTTGGTGTATCAATGATTGATAGTACTGAGTGGCTAGTCGATCACGGTAAACCTGTCCTTGCTACCCAAGATTTAACATTGGTTGGACGTCACAATGTGGCGAATGCGTTAGTCTCACTTGCACTATTGAAGCAAGTTGGTATCGACTACAGCAAAAGTCTTGAGGCTTTGAAGGCCTATAACGGTTTGACGCATCGTTGCCAAGTCGTGGCTGACAAGCGCGAAATCAAATGGGTTAATGACTCCAAAGCAACGAATGTAGCCAGCACATTGGCAGCCCTGTCTGGGTTGGAGTATCAAGGTACGTTATATCTTTTGGTTGGCGGCGTTGGTAAAGGTGCTGACTTTAGTGAGCTTGAACCCGTATTGGCGCAACTTGAGCGTGTTCAGCTGTGTTGTTTCGGTGAAGATGCAGAGCAATTCATGCCTCTGCACCCATCGGCACAAAAGTTCGATACCATGCAGCAGATAATCGAATCTATCTCGCCACAGCTGGTGGCTGGAGATATGGTGATGCTGTCTCCGGCGTGCGCAAGCTTCGATCAATTTAATAATTTCATGGCAAGAGGTGATGCGTTCACTGAGCTTGCTCATGAGTATGCTTAACGTGTTGAAGGACTAACATTCAGTGCAAAGAGTCAAAGAGATTAATCAATCCATCTGGCAGTGGCTAAACCGTGCTACTCCCGAGGCGCTTTACGATCGTCAATTGGTGTGGATTGCTCTTGGGCTAATGCTGACAGGTTTGGTGATGGTGACGTCTGCTTCGTTCCCCATCAGTGCTCGTTTAACCGATCAGCCGTTTCACTTTATGTTCCGTCATGCCATCTTCCTTGTATTGGCGTTAGGTGTCTCTAGCGTCATATTGCAAATCCCGATGCAACGCTGGTTTCAATACAGTATGTATCTACTGGGCTTGTCCTTCTTCTTGCTGATTGTGGTATTAGCCGTCGGTAAGTCGGTTAACGGCGCATCGCGTTGGATCCCATTAGGGCTATTTAACTTACAACCCGCTGAAGTCGCCAAGTTATCGCTGTTTATCTTTATGGCGGGCTACTTGGTTCGGAAGCAAGATGAAGTGAGAAAAACCTTCTTCGGTGGTTTTGGTAAACCGATCATGGTATTCGGCGCTTTTGCCGTGCTGCTGCTAGGCCAGCCCGATTTAGGTACTGTGGTCGTAATGCTAGTGACCCTGTTCGGCATGCTATTCATTGCTGGTGCCAAGCTTTCACAGTTTATCGCCTTGATGGTGGCAGGTATTGCCGCGGTCGTCGGTTTGATTGTTATAGAACCTTATCGTGTTCGACGTGTTACCTCATTCTGGGAACCTTGGAACGACCCGTTCGGCAGTGGTTACCAGTTAACTCAGTCATTGATGGCGTTTGGCCGTGGTGATTGGATGGGGCAAGGGCTTGGTAACTCGATTCAAAAACTCGAATACTTACCAGAAGCGCATACCGATTTTGTATTTGCTGTGTTGGCTGAAGAGCTTGGCTTTGTCGGTGTTACCTTAGTATTAATGTTGATCTTCAGCTTGGTGTTAAAAGCCATTCTGATAGGTAAAAAAGCCTTTGAACACGATCAAGTGTTCAGCGGCTATCTGGCTTTTGGTATTGGTATTTGGTTTGCGTTTCAGACGCTTGTTAACGTAGGTGCTGCATCTGGCATCGTTCCGACCAAAGGTCTAACCCTACCGCTAATCAGTTATGGTGGTTCGAGTTTAATTGTTATGTCTGTGGCAGTATCAATGCTGCTGCGCATTGACCACGAATGCCGAATGCAACAAAAAGAACAAGCTGATAGTCAAAACGAATTAGTAGAATAAGAATCTAACGTGATGAAACAAAACAAAAAACTTTTAGTGATGGCTGGTGGTACTGGCGGTCACGTTTTCCCAGGGTTAGCAGTAGCGAAAAAGCTTCAGCAACAAGGTTGGGAAATTCGCTGGTTAGGCACAGCAGACAGAATGGAAGCGGATTTAGTGCCAAAGCATGGCATTGAAATCGACTTCATCAAAGTGAAAGGCCTGCGTGGTCAAGGCATTAGCAAGTTAATTAAAGCGCCGTTCCAGATTATTAATGCCATACTTCAAGCAAGGCAACACATCAAAGCATGGCAGCCTGATGTGGTACTTGGTATGGGTGGCTACGTGAGTGGCCCGGGTGGTATCGCGGCATGGTTGTCTGGCATTCCAGTGGTTCTCCATGAACAAAATGCAGTGGCAGGTTTAACCAACCAATGGCTGTCTAAGATTGCTAAAAAGGTTTTCCAAGCTTTCCCTGGTGCGTTTCCTACTGCAGAAGTGGTGGGTAACCCAGTACGCGAAGATGTGGTTGCCTTAGCTGAACCCGAGCAACGCATGGCTGAGCGTGATGGTGACATCCGCATCTTGGTTATGGGCGGCAGTCAGGGCGCAAAAATCCTAAACGATACCTTGCCAGTAACGATGGCGCAGCTTGGTGAAGGCTTCACTGTGATGCACCAAGCGGGTAAGAACAATCAACAACAAGTTATTGAGCAATACAAATCACATTCTGTTGGTAATGTTCAAGTGACTGAATTTATTGATGATGTGGCGCAAGCTTATGAGTGGGCAGATCTATTAGTGTGTCGCTCAGGTGCATTAACCGTATCAGAAGTGTCTGCGGCAGGTGTCGGTTCTATCTTCGTTCCGTTTATGCACAAAGACAGACAACAAGCGTTGAATGCCGACCATTTAGTTGAATGTGGCGCAGCGTTAATGATTGAACAGCCTCAACTAACGGCTGATAAGCTAGCGAACACTATCGCGCAGCTTGATAGAAATGAATTAAAAATGATGGCAACAAAAGCTCGTCAAGCCGCCAAGCTTGATGCTGATGTGACCGTCGCTGAAGCGATTAAAGCTTTAGCAAAATAATGAGATTGAATTGATGACGATTGAACATACCCAAGACTTAGCGCAAATCCGTGCAATGGTGCCAGAGATGCGCCGTGTTAAATCTATCCACTTCATTGGTATTGGTGGTGCCGGAATGAGCGGGATTGCTGAAGTCTTGCTAAATGAAGGCTACCAGATCACGGGTTCTGATATTGCTCAAAACCCAGTGACTGATCGTTTAGTTAGCAAGGGTGCGACCGTTTATATCGGTCACCAAGCGAGTAACGTTGCCGACGCAAGTGTGGTGGTTGTTTCAACCGCTATCAACGAAGAAAACCCAGAAATTATTGCAGCTCGTGAAGCGCGCACACCGATCGTTCGTCGTGCAGAAATGCTGGCTGAGCTGATGCGTTTTCGTCACGGTATTGCTGTGGCAGGTACGCACGGTAAAACAACCACGACTGCGCTAGTGACACAGATTTACTCGGAAGCCGGCCTAGATCCAACCTTCGTAAACGGTGGTTTGGTTAAAAGTGCTGGCACTAACGCACGTTTAGGTTCAAGCCGTATTCTTATCGCTGAAGCCGATGAGAGTGATGCTTCATTTTTACATCTGCAACCTATGGTTAGTATCGTAACTAACATTGAAGCGGATCATATGGATACCTACGGCGGCGATTTCGAAACGCTAAAGCAGACATTTATCGATTTCCTACACAACCTGCCGTTCTACGGCCAGGCTGTGATGTGTGTAGATGATCCTGTTGTACGTGAACTTATCCCTCAGGTGAGCCGCCAAGTGATTACTTACGGCTTCTCTGAAGACGCAGATATTCGTATTGAAAACTACGTACAAGAAGGTCAACAAGGCAAGTTTACGGTTGTACGTGAAGGTAAAGCTAACTTAGATATCACGTTGAACATTCCAGGTCGCCACAACGCATTGAATGCATCGGCTGCGATTACTGTTGCAACAGAAGATGACATCAGCGATGAAGCGATTCTCAAAGCGATGGCGGGAACGGAAGGCACGGGTCGCCGTTTCGATCACCTAGGTGAGTATGAAACAGGTAAAGGCGTTGCAATGCTGGTCGATGATTACGGTCATCACCCAACCGAAGTTGATGTGACGATTCAAGCTGCTCGTAGTGGCTGGACTGATAAACGTCTTGTTATGATCTTCCAACCGCACCGTTATAGCCGTACTCGCGATCTGTATGATGATTTCGCGAACGTTCTTGAGCAGGTTGATGTCCTAATTCTGTTAGATGTTTATTCTGCAGGTGAGAAACCTATTGCAGGGGCTGACGGACGTTCATTAAGTCGAACTATTCGTGGGCGTGGTAAGATAGACCCAATCTTTGTTGCCGATATCAACGCACTGCCATCGGCTTTAGCCAACGTAATTCAAGGCGGTGACCTTGTTTTAACGCAGGGTGCAGGCGATGTTGGTCGAGTAGCGAAGCAGTTGGAATCGTTACAGTTAGACATTAATAAAATGCAGAACGCGTAACAGAATACTGTCTACAGACTGTGGTCAATCGCTCACTTCTTGCGATTGACCTAAAATTGACCAAAAATCTTATTATCAACGTTTGATAGTTTGATTTTGCTCAGTATAATTCATAGGTTAAAGTAAGTGCTTTTACCTCTATTACGAAGATAGGGAATAGAATTGCGAACCAACGACAGGGAATGCGGGCTTTGGTAGAAAGTACTTTTAGCGAAAACCGCCACCTATTCAGTTTACCGTCGCTCAAGAAACACGCCTTAGGCGGGTCTTTTTTTGTCATGGTATTGCTATTCATTGGGTTTCTTTTCTATACCACACTAACTTGGATGTGGGACGATCAGCGATTGCCTCTCTCCAAAATAGTACTTCAAGGCGACTTAACTTACGTAACTGCTGGTGATGTTCAACATGCCTTTGGCGAGCTAGAGCATATTGGAACGTTCATGTCGCAAGACATCGGTGTGTTGCAAGACAGTTTAGAAGCGTTACCTTGGGTTTCAGTGGTGTCCATTCGTAAGCAGTGGCCAGACACAATAAAAGTATTTTTGACTGAGTATCATGCAGCAGCAATCTGGAACGGTAACATGCTGTTAAATGATAATGGTCAGGTGTTTAATGGTGATATCGGTCTTTTGAAGGGCGATAGAGTCAAGCTTTACGGCCCAGACGGCACCAGCCAAAAAGTGATAGAAAAGTGGCGACAAATAACTCCTTTGATTAACAATCTAGGGTTAACCGTTACCTCGCTCGTTCTCAATGAGCGTCGCGCTTGGCAAATAATCCTAGATAACGGTATCCGTTTAGAACTAGGTAAAGATTCTTTAGATGAGCGTGTTGAACGCTTCATTTCGCTTTACAACGAACTTGGTAGTAAAGCGAATCAAGTGAGCTACATCGACCTCAGGTATGATACGGGAGCCGCTGTAGGCTGGTTTCCAGAGCAAGAGTTAGAAGAGAGCACAGATGACTAAGACCGCAGATGACAACATAATCGTTGGTCTTGATATAGGCACTGCGACCATATCAGCTCTAGTTGGTGAAATATTGCCTGATGGTCAAATCAATATCATTGGTTCAGGGCAAAGCCCATCCAGAGGTATGGATAAAGGTGGTGTAAACGACCTAGAGTCGGTAGTTAAGTCGGTTCAGCGAGCTATTGATCAAGCAGAGTTGATGGCGGAATGCCAAATCAGCAATGTATTTATCTCGCTATCGGGTAAACATATCGCAAGCCGAATTGAAAAAGGCATGGGCACTATCTCTGATGAAGAGGTGTCTCAAGACGATATGGATCGAGCGATCCATACCGCGAAATCAATTAAAATAGGTGATGAGCAGAGAATTCTGCACGTGATCCCACAAGAATTTACCATTGATTATCAAGAAGGGATTAAGAACCCACTTGGCTTATCTGGTGTTCGAATGGAAGTCAGTGTTCACCTAATTTCTTGCCATAGCGACATGGCGAGAAACATTATTAAAGCTGTTGAACGATGTGGTCTCACAGTAGAACAAATCGTGTTTTCAGGACTTGCCTCAAGCAATGCGGTAATTACTGAAGACGAGAGAGAGCTTGGAGTATGTGTTGTCGATATCGGTGCGGGTACAATGGATATTTCCATTTGGACTGGCGGCGCACTTCGACACACAGAAGTCTTTTCCTACGCAGGAAATGCAGTAACCAGTGATATTGCCTTCGCCTTCGGCACGCCAGTGAGCGATGCTGAAGAGATAAAAGTAAACCATGGTTGCGCTCTGAGTGAACTCGTAAGCAAGGATGACTCTGTTAACGTCCCAAGTGTTGGTGGTCGCCCATCGAGAAGTTTGCAACGACAAACTTTGTCGGAAGTGATTGAACCACGTTACACTGAACTTATGGGTCTCGTTAACCAAACTATTGATACGGTTCAATTACAGCTACGAGATGAAGGTATTAAACACCACCTTGCAGCTGGCGTCGTTCTCACTGGTGGAGCGGCACAAATTGACGGATTGGTAGAGTGTGCGGAACGTGTTTTCCGCAATCAAGTTCGAGTTGGTAAGCCGTTAGAAGTTAGTGGCTTAACTGACTATGTTAAAGAGCCGTATCATTCTACGGCGGTTGGTTTACTTCATTATGCAAGAGATTGTCAGATCAGTGATGAAGGTGATTACAGCGAACCTAAGCGTTCAGCACCTTCTATGTCTGGTTTATTTGGCAAATTGCGTAATTGGATACAAAAAGAGTTTTAACCTGAGTTGCAGGAAAAAACGGAGATAACACATGTTTGAACCGATGATGGAAATGTCTGACGATGCAGTAATTAAAGTCGTTGGAGTTGGTGGCGGTGGCGGTAACGCTGTTGAGCACATGGTACGTGAATCAATCGAAGGCGTAGAATTCATCAGTGTTAACACTGATGCACAAGCACTTCGTAAAACAAGCGTGAGCAGCGTGATCCAAATTGGTGGTGATATCACTAAAGGTTTGGGCGCTGGTGCAAACCCACAAGTAGGCCGTGATGCAGCTCTCGAAGATCGAGAAAGAATTAAAGAAGTTCTAACTGGCGCCGATATGGTATTTATCGCAGCTGGTATGGGCGGTGGGACTGGTACAGGTGCTGCTCCAGTTATTGCTGAAGTTGCGAAAGAGTTGGGTGTGCTGACGGTTGCTGTTGTAACTAAGCCATTTAGCTTTGAAGGCAAAAAGCGTTTAGCGTTTGCTGAGCAAGGTATTGAAGAGCTTTCTAAACATGTGGATTCATTAATTACGATTCCAAATGAAAAGCTACTTAAAGTACTTGGCCGCGGCGTAACTCTGCTAGAAGCTTTCGCAAGTGCAAATGATGTACTTAAAAACGCTGTACAAGGTATCGCTGAGCTAATTACTCGCCCTGGTATGATTAACGTCGATTTCGCGGATGTTCGCACCGTAATGTCTGAGATGGGTCATGCAATGATGGGTAGCGGTATCGCAAAAGGTGAAGACCGTGCTGAAGAAGCTGCTGAAACAGCAATTTCTAGCCCACTACTAGAAGACATCGACCTAGCTGGCGCGCGTGGCGTTCTTGTGAACATCACTGCAGGCCTAGATATGCGTCTAGATGAGTTCGAAACAGTAGGTAATACAGTTAAGGCATTCGCATCTGATAATGCAACAGTTGTGATTGGTACTTCTCTAGACCCTGATATGACAGATGAAATCCGCGTAACTGTTGTTGCAACAGGTATCGGCACAGAGAAAAAACCAGACATTACATTAGTTGCTGGTGGTAAAGCTAAGGTTGCACCAACTCCTCAACCACAGGTAGCGGCTCAAACTGCACCAAAAGTGGAAGAGAAAGTGGCACAACCATTGCAAGAAAAAACTGAGGTTAAACCTCAAGTTAAGCCGCAACCAACAACGTCACCTGTTTCTTCAGGTACAGGCGCTAGCCAAAGTGCAGCACCTAAGGCTGAGAAAGAGAGTGGATACTTAGATATTCCAGCATTCTTACGACGTCAGGCTGATTAACAAATACCCAAAATTTGACTATCGTCGAATTAATGGTAAAATTCGCGGTCGGTAAATACTGACCGTGATTTGTAGCACTGATAACGAGGCAAGCAGATGATCAGACAACGTACTCTGAAAGAAATTGTGAAAACAACTGGTGTGGGTCTCCACTCTGGTCGTAAAGTCACACTTACTCTTCGCCCGGCAGCTGCAAATACAGGTATTGTTTATCGTCGTACAGATGTAAATCCACCTGTAGATTTCCCAGCTGATCCAGCGTCAGTTCGTGACACTATGCTATGTACAGCTCTTGTTAATGACGAAGGCGTACGTATCTCTACAGTGGAACACCTTAACGCAGCTTTAGCGGGTATGGGCATCGACAACATTATTGTTGAAGTAGATGCTCCTGAAATCCCAATTATGGATGGTAGCGCAAGCCCATTCGTATACTTGCTACAGCAAGCGGGTGTAGAAACACTGAATGCAGCGAAGCGTTTTATTCGTATCAAAAAGCCTATCCGTTTTGAAGATGGCGATAAGTGGGCAGAGTTTGTTCCATTTAACGGCTTCCGTATGGACTTTGAGATCGACTTTAACCACCCTGCAATTGAATCTGATGAGCAACGTTTGTTGTTTGATTTCTCTTCACAAGGTTTTGTGAAAGAAATCTCTCGCGCTCGTACTTTCGGCTTCATGCGCGACATTGAGTATCTACAATCTCAAAACCTAGTACTTGGTGGTAGCTTTGATAATGCTATCGTACTTGACGAATACCGAATTCTTAATGAAGAGGGTCTACGTTTTGACAATGAGTTCGTAACTCATAAAGTACTAGATGCGATTGGTGACTTGTACATGTGTGGACACGCTATTATTGGTGAGTTTCGTGCATACAAATCAGGTCACGGCCTAAACAACCAACTACTACGTGCAGTACTTGCTGACGCAGAAGCTTGGGAATGGGCAACATTCGAAGAAGAAGTAGGCTCTCCTGTTGCATTTGCTGAACCAGGAATGGTTCTAGCGTAATTGTTGTTTACAGCAATATAAGATTTCGAAAACCAGGTCATTGACCTGGTTTTTTTGTATCTATTTTCCAGATACAGTGTCGTCAACATCCGAAAGTTGTCTCCCAATGAGCTGCAGTCTGGCTAATCCATCAGCAATTAGAAAGAAAAGTTCCAAGCACATCAAACAAATGGGGTTATAAATGGTTGTTGGTGTGAAAATTACTTACACTAAAGGGCATTAATTTTAACTCAAGCCTTGAAAACTCTACTCTCAAGTACAATATCAAAGATACTAGATTTATCTCAGTATCCTTGGTTAGTAACTGAAGACTAGTTCATAGCTAGTAGAGACACTGACGGCATTTAAAATAGATCGCGGACGATCTGAGAACGAAGAGATTCCAAGCACATGATTACTAAGCTGCTGACAAAGGTAATTGGCAGTCGCAATGACAGAACACTGCGCCGCCTTAGAAAAATTGTAAAAGAAATTAATAACTTCGAACCAACGTTTGAAGCACTTTCAGACGAAGAACTAAAAGCAAAAACGGTTGAATTTCGTGAGCGCTTAGATAAAGGTGAATCGCTAGACCAACTTCTACCTGAAGCATTTGCTACGGTACGTGAAGCGTCTAAGCGTGTTTACGGCATGCGTCACTTTGACGTGCAAATGATTGGTGGCATGGTTCTAAATGCTGGCCAAATTGCAGAAATGCGTACTGGTGAAGGTAAGACTCTTACAGCAACCCTACCAGCTTATCTTAACGCCCTACCTAGCAAAGGTGTTCACGTAGTAACGGTGAACGACTACCTAGCGAAGCGTGATGCGGAAACAAACCGCCCATTATTTGAATTCCTTGGTATGACTGTTGGCGTAAACGTGCCAAACATGGCTCCACCAGAGAAGAAAGAAGCGTACCAAGCGGATATCCTATACGGAACAAACAACGAGTTTGGCTTCGATTACCTACGTGACAACATGGCTTTCCGTGCTGAAGATCGTGTTCAACGTGAGCGCTTCTTTGCTGTTGTCGATGAGGTTGACTCAATCTTAATCGATGAAGCTCGTACTCCACTTATTATCTCTGGCCCAGCTGAAGATAGTTCAGATCTTTACACGCGTATTAACACGTTGATCCCTAACCTTGAGCGCCAAGATAAAGAAGATTCTGAAGAGTACCGTGGTGAAGGTCACTACACCATGGACGAGAAATCGAAACAGGTTCACCTGACTGAAAACGGTCAAGAATTTGTAGAAGAGCTAATGGTCAAAAACGGCCTGATGGAAGAGGGTGACACGCTTTACTCTCCAACTAATATCAGCCTATTGCACCATGTTAATGCAGCGCTGCGTGCACACGTACTGTTTGAGAAAGACGTCGACTACATCGTTACTGAAGAAGGCGAAGTGGTTATCGTTGATGAACATACTGGTCGTACTATGCCAGGTCGTCGTTGGTCTGAAGGTTTACACCAAGCTGTTGAAGCTAAAGAAGGTGTGAAGATTCAGAATGAAAACCAGACGCTAGCATCGATTACATTCCAGAACTTCTTCCGTCTATACGAAAAACTGTCAGGTATGACAGGTACAGCCGATACAGAAGCTTTCGAATTTCAGTCTATCTACGGCCTAGAAACAGTGGTTATCCCAACCAACAAGCCTATGGTTCGTAACGATATGCCAGATGTGGTTTATCGTACCGAAGAAGACAAGTTCAATGCGATCATTGAAGACATCAAAGACCGTGTAGCTGCTGGTCAGCCATCATTGGTTGGTACGGTTTCTATCGAGAAGTCTGAACTACTGTCTAACGCACTGAAAAAAGCAAAAATTAAGCACAGCGTTCTAAATGCTAAATTCCACGAAATGGAAGCAGAGATCGTTGCACAAGCTGGTATGCCGAGTGCGGTAACTATCGCAACTAACATGGCTGGTCGTGGTACCGATATCGTATTAGGTGGTAGCTGGCAGGCACAAGTTGAGAAGCTAGAGAATCCAACCAAAGAGCAGTTCGAGAAGATCAAAGCTGACTGGAGAGTAATCCACGATAAAGTGCTTGAGTCAGGTGGTCTGCACATCATTGGTACTGAGCGTCATGAATCTCGCCGTATCGACAACCAGCTACGTGGTCGTTCTGGTCGTCAAGGTGATGCGGGTTCTTCTCGTTTCTACCTATCAATGGAAGATTCTCTGCTACGTATCTTCACATCGGATCGTATGGCTGGTCTTATCCAAAGTGGTATGGACGAAGGCGAAGCGATCGAATCTAAGATGCTTTCTCGCTCAATTGAAAAAGCACAACGTAAAGTTGAAGGTCGTAACTTCGATATTCGTAAGCAGCTTCTTGAGTACGATGATGTAGCCAATGACCAACGTAAAGTGGTTTATGAGCTTCGTGATGAACTGATGAGCTCTGACGATATCAGCGAGATGATCGAACACAACCGTGAAGATGTATTGGCATCAGTGATTGATGAATACATCGCACCTCAGTCTCTTGAAGATATGTGGGATATCGCGGGTCTGCAAGATCGTCTGAAGAATGACTTCGATCTAGACTTTGATATTCAAGGTTGGTTAGACGAAGACGACAAGCTTTATGAAGAAGCATTGCGTGAGCGTATTCTTGCTATGGCGGTTGATTCGTACAAACAGAAAGAAGAAGTGGTTGGTGCTCAAGTACTGCGTAACTTCGAGAAATCTGTGATGCTACAAACGCTAGACGGCCTTTGGAAAGAGCACTTGGCTGCGATGGATCACCTTCGTCAAGGTATCCACTTACGTGGTTATGCTCAGAAGAACCCGAAACAAGAGTACAAGCGCGAGTCGTTTGAACTGTTTGAAGGCCTACTAGATGTACTGAAAACAGACGTTGTTACCATCCTTTCTAAAGTGCGCGTTCAGCAACAAGAAGAAGTTGAAAAGATGGAAGCTCAACGTCAAGCTCAAGCTGAAGAAGCGGCGCGTCGTGCACAAGCGCAACATGCAACAGCTGAAAACCAGCTAGCTGACGATGAAGCTGAAGCGGCATCTCCACAAACGGTAGTGCGTGACGAGCGTAAAGTTGGCCGTAACGAGCCATGCCCATGTGGTAGCGGTAAGAAGTACAAGCAGTGTCACGGTAAAATCGCGTAAGTTTAATGAATCGTTGCTGTAGCGCATGATAGCTGCGTTGGTGGTACTCACTTACAGTCGTAAGCTCCGTACCACCGCCTTGCTCTCATACACTACAACTTAGCTTCATAAAACTGACAAATAGAATATAAAGAGTCGCTTAGGCGGCTCTTTTTGTATGTAAATTTCATGGCTTACTTTGTTACGCAAGGAAGTTGTCATTCCCTATAGCGAGGAGTGAGCGTAGTAGGGAATCTTGTTTAGTTAGGCTCGCGTAGTTTTAGATCCCCAACTCAGTCGTTCCTCTTTCTTGAGGATGACGTATTTAGGGACTATGTGAGTTCAGCGTTTTATTAAGGAACACCATCAATGAAAAGAATCCATATCGTAGCGGGTATTATCTTCAATCAAGATAAGTCACAGGTCTTTATCACTAAGCGTCCAGATGACAAGCACAAAGGTGGCTTCTGGGAATTTCCAGGTGGCAAGGTTGAAGAGGGCGAAACTATTGAGCAAGCGATGACTCGCGAGCTTGATGAAGAGGTCGGTATCAAGGTGACCGAGCAGTCTCTGTTTGAGCATCTTGAATTTGATTACACCGATAAGTCACTTAAGTTCGATTTCATTCTCGTGACTGATTTTGAAGAGCAGCCTTATGGTAAAGAAGGTCAGCAAGGTGAATGGGTAAGCCTAGAATCATTGAATCAATACGCCTTCCCAGAGGCAAATGTGCCAATTTTAGAGCGAGTAATAAAAGAGTTTTCGTAATTGCTAGCCTGAGTTTGAGATTGTTGTTAGTTTAAAGAGATTAATCGATTGAACGTTGCTGCAAGAGATAAGTGGCAACGGTAACCAAAACAATGGAGATATTCGCAGTGGTAAGAATTGCAATTGCAGGAGCAGCGGGCCGCATGGGCCGCAACTTGGTGAAAGCCGCTCATCATAATTCAGAAGCAAGTGTTGGAGCTGGTTCAGAGCGTCCAGAGTCATCTTTGGTCGGCGTAGATGTCGGCGAGTTATGCGGTGAAGGTCGTTTTGATGTTGCTTTAGTCGATGATTTGTCTAAAGCCATCGAAGAGTTTGATGTGATTGTCGATTTTACTGCCCCTGTTAGCACATTAGCGAATATTGAACTTTGTAAACGTCACGGTAAAAAACTGATCATCGGTACAACGGGCTTCTCTGAAGAAGAGAAGCAGGTGATTGATGCTGCTTCAAAAGAGATGGCTATCGTAATGGCACCTAACTACAGCGTTGGTGTGAACCTGGTCTTTAAGCTGCTAGAGAAGGCCGCTAAAGTGATGGGCGATTACTGTGATGTCGAGATCGTTGAGGCTCATCACCGTCATAAAGTCGATGCACCGTCAGGTACTGCGATTGGTATGGGCGAAGCTATTGCGGGTGCTATGGGCAACGAGCTGAACGATGTAGCTGTATGGTCACGCGAGGGTATTACTGGCGAGCGCACTAAAGATGAGATTGGTTTCGCGACGATTCGTGCCGGTGACATTATTGGTGAACACACCGCTATGTTTGCTGATATCGGTGAACGAGTGGAAATTACCCATAAAGCCACTGATCGAATGACCTTTGCTAATGGCGCAATCAAGGCCGCGGTTTGGTTAAATGATAAACCAGCAGGCTTTTATACCATGACGGATGTGCTTGGTTTGAATGACCTATAAATAGATATTTATGCGCTGGCAATTGCCGGCGCTTTCTTTATTTGGTGCCTTTTCCTTAGTAATCTCACTTCTCCGATCTTCCTTCTACTTTCTTCTTATCGCCTTTTTGACTCCATTTCTATGCTGTTTATGTGGTCTTTAGTGTGTTTTTTGTTTTAGATCTTTAAATTGTCATGTTTTCTCTTGGTATTTATCGATTGCGTTTTGTTGCTGATATTTTTATCACTCTATGGTTGGCTAAAATGAGGGGTGAAAATTAGAAAATCGTAATATTCGAGCTAAATGCGTATGAAAGTTGAACTTTTGGAGCTTTGAGGGGGTAAATTGAATTAGTCCTTACAAATGTTTAATTTCTTTTGAGTTAAATGTTGACACGTATCACGCAGATCACTAAAATACCGCCAATTTGTCTAATTTCCATAAACACGCAGTTTTTGGTGTTGCAGGAAGGTAGATTTGCAAATTAAATCAATTTTAATGCATTTTTATTTCTGGAGGTTGTCTTGAAGAAGTCAGCACTACTCGTCCTAGAAGATGGGACAGTATTTCACGGTGAAGCCATTGGCGCTGTAGGTTCTGCAGTTGGTGAAGTCGTTTTTAATACCTCGATGACGGGGTACCAAGAAATCCTCACTGATCCTTCCTATTCTCAACAAATCGTTACCCTTACTTACCCTCACATTGGCAATACCGGAACCAATTCCGAAGACGAAGAATCTTCTTCAATCCACGCTCAAGGCCTTGTGATTCGCGATCTCCCTCTAATCGCTTCTAACTTCCGTAATGAACAATCCCTTTCTGATTACCTTAAGTCGCAAAACGTTGTTGGTATCGCTGATATTGATACTCGTAAGTTGACGCGTATTCTTCGTGAAAAAGGCGCACAGAACGGTTGTATTGTAGCTGGCTCTTCAGTAAACGACGGAAACCTAGACGAAGCTCTAGCTCTTGCTAAAGCAAAAGAATTCCCTGGCCTGAAAGGTATGGACCTTGCGAAAGAAGTTACAACAAAAGAAGCGTATCAATGGAAACAAGGTTCGTGGACGCTTACGGGTGGACTTCCTGAAGCGAAATCAGACTCAGAATTGCCATACCACGTTGTTGCTTATGACTTCGGTGCAAAACGAAACATCCTACGAATGCTTGTTGACCGCGGCTGCCGCCTAACGGTTGTTCCTGCTGAGACTTCAGCTGAAGAAGTACTTGCTCTGAACCCAGACGGTGTTTTCCTTTCAAATGGCCCTGGTGACCCAGAACCATGTACTTACGCAATTGAAGCGACAAAAGTGTTCCTAGAAAAAGGCTTACCAATCTTCGGTATCTGTCTAGGTCACCAGATTCTTGCTCTTGCGTCAGGCGCTAAGACAGTGAAGATGAAGTTTGGTCACCACGGCGCAAACCACCCGGTTAAAGATTTAGATCGTGATGTTGTGATGATTACTTCGCAAAACCACGGCTTTGCTGCTGACGAAGAAACCCTTCCAGAGACACTACGTGCAACGCACAAATCACTATTTGATGGTTCTCTACAAGGTATTCACCGTACAGACAAACCAGCATTCAGCTTCCAAGGTCACCCTGAAGCAAGCCCAGGTCCAGAAGACGCAGCGCCGTTATTCGACCACTTTATTGAACTAATCAAACAGCACACAGCGTAATTCGGAGTAGTAGACAATGCCAAAACGTACTGACATTAAAAGTATTCTTATTCTAGGTGCTGGCCCGATCGTTATCGGCCAAGCATGTGAGTTCGATTACTCTGGTGCTCAAGCTTGTAAAGCGCTTCGCGAAGAAGGTTACCGAGTTATTCTTGTAAACTCGAACCCAGCGACAATCATGACTGACCCAGACATGGCAGATGCAACTTACATCGAGCCTATCCAATGGGAAGTTGTGCGTAACATCATCGCTAAAGAGAAGCCTGATGCAGTTCTACCTACTATGGGTGGCCAAACTGCATTGAACTGTGCTCTAGACCTAGAAAAGCACGGCGTTCTTGAAGAGTTCGGTGTTGAAATGATTGGTGCAACGGCTGACGCTATCGATAAAGCAGAAGACCGTTCACGCTTCGATAAAGCAATGAAAGCAATTGGCCTTGAGTGTCCAACTGCTGATACAGCGAAAACGATGGAAGAAGCTTACAAAGTTTTAGACATGGTTGGCTTCCCTTGTATCATTCGTCCATCGTTCACGATGGGTGGTACTGGTGGCGGTATCGCTTACAACAAAGAAGAATTTGAAGAAATCTGTCGTCGTGGTTTGGATCTATCTCCAACTAATGAACTTCTTATCGATGAATCACTTATCGGTTGGAAAGAGTACGAGATGGAAGTGGTTCGTGACAAAAACGACAACTGCATCATCGTATGTGCGATTGAAAACTTCGACCCAATGGGTATTCACACAGGTGACTCAATCACTGTGGCTCCAGCTCAAACGCTGACAGATAAAGAATACCAACTAATGCGTAACGCATCTCTAGCAGTACTGCGTGAGATTGGTGTTGAAACAGGTGGTTCAAACGTACAGTTTGGTATCAACCCGAAAGATGGCCGTATGGTTATCATCGAGATGAACCCACGTGTATCTCGCTCTTCTGCACTAGCTTCTAAAGCAACAGGTTTCCCAATCGCTAAGATTGCAGCGAAACTGGCTGTTGGCTTCACGCTAGACGAGCTAATGAATGACATCACTGGCGGCGCAACTCCAGCATCATTCGAACCAACAATCGACTACGTAGTAACTAAGATTCCTCGTTTTAACTTCGAGAAGTTTGCAGGTGCTAACGACCGCCTAACGACGCAAATGAAGTCGGTTGGTGAAGTTATGGCTATCGGCCGTAACCAACAAGAATCTCTACAAAAAGCACTTCGCGGCCTAGAAGTTGGCGCGACTGGTTTTGACGAAATGGTAGACCTAGACGCACCAGATGCTCTAACGACTATCCGTCACGAACTTAAAGAAGCTGGCGCAGAGCGTATTTGGTACATCGCTGACGCATTCCGTGCTGGTATGTCGGTAGATGGTGTATTCAACCTAACGCAAATCGACCGTTGGTTCCTAGTTCAAATCGAAGACATCGTTAAGCTAGAGCAAGAACTTAAAGCGAAAGGCTTTGCTGGTCTAAATAAAGACGAGCTAAACAAGCTTAAGCGTAAAGGTTTTGCTGATGCGCGCCTATCTAAGATTCTAGGTGTAGCGGAAAGCGAAATCCGTCGTCTACGTGACCAATACGATATCCACCCGGTATACAAGCGTGTAGATACGTGTGCAGCTGAGTTCTCTTCAGATACGGCTTACATGTACTCATCTTACGATGACGAGTGTGAAGCAAACCCAACAGACAAAGAAAAAATCATGATTCTAGGCGGCGGTCCAAACCGTATCGGCCAAGGCATTGAATTTGACTACTGTTGTGTACACGCATCACTAGCGCTACGTGAAGATGGCTACGAAACTATCATGGTTAACTGTAACCCTGAGACAGTTTCTACAGACTACGATACGTCTGACCGTCTGTACTTCGAACCAGTAACTCTGGAAGACGTACTAGCAATCGCTCGTGTTGAGAAGCCAAAAGGCGTTATCGTTCAGTACGGTGGTCAAACGCCACTTAAACTGGCACGTGCTCTTGAAGCTGCTGGCGTACCAATCATCGGTACTAGCCCAGACGCAATCGACCGTGCAGAAGACCGTGAGCGTTTCCAAGTTGCTGTAGACCGTCTAGGCCTACTTCAACCAGAAAACGCGACAGTAACAACAATGGAGCAAGCGGTAGAGAAATCTCGTGAAATCGGCTTCCCACTGGTTGTACGTCCTTCTTACGTACTTGGTGGTCGTGCGATGGAAATCGTATACGACGAGCAAGACCTACGTCGCTACTTCAACGAAGCAGTTAGCGTATCAAACGAATCTCCAGTACTACTTGATAGCTTCCTAGATGACGCTGTTGAAGTAGACGTAGATGCGATTTGTGACGGTGAGCGCGTTGTAATCGGCGGTATTATGGAGCACATCGAGCAAGCGGGTGTTCACTCTGGTGACTCAGCATGTTCTCTTCCTGCATACACGCTAAGCCAAGAAATCCAAGACGTAATGCGCGAGCAAGTTGAAAAGCTAGCGTTCGAGTTGGGTGTTCGTGGTCTGATGAACACGCAGTTTGCTGTTAAGAACAATGAAGTGTACCTAATCGAGGTTAACCCTCGTGCAGCACGTACGGTTCCATTCGTATCTAAAGCAACTGGTGCGCCAATCGCTAAGATTGCCGCTCGTGTAATGGCGGGTCAATCTCTAGAGTCTCAAGGCTTTACGAAAGAAATCATCCCACCTTACTACTCAGTGAAAGAAGTTGTACTTCCATTCAACAAGTTCCCTGGTGTTGACCCACTGTTAGGCCCAGAAATGCGCTCTACTGGTGAAGTTATGGGTGTTGGTGCGACGTTCGCAGAAGCATACTCTAAAGCTGAATTGGGTTGTGGTAACATCTACCCAGAAGGCGGTCGTGCACTTCTTTCTGTTCGCGAAGGCGACAAAGAGCGTGTTGTTGACCTAGCATCTAAGCTATCTAAGCTTGGTTACCAGCTAGACGCAACTCACGGTACTGCGGTTATCCTTGGCGAAGCGGGCATCAACCCACGTCTAGTAAACAAGGTACACGAAGGTCGTCCTCACATTCTTGACCGTATCAAGAACAACGAGTACACGTACATCGTGAACACTGCAGCTGGCCGTCAAGCGATTGAAGATTCTAAAGTTCTTCGTCGTGGTGCACTTGCTGAGAAAGTTAACTACACGACTACGCTAAACGCTGCATTCGCGACTTGTATGGCGCACACTGCAGACGCGAAAACGTCAGTAACTTCAGTTCAAGAGCTACACGCTCAGGTTAAAGCTTCTCAAGCTTAATCGCCTAAAGTGTATCGCTGATATGCGGATATAAATGCTCAAAGCCCACTCCTCGGAGTGGGCTTTTTTATGGTGCGCCGAGCATGGCGT